>JBHHVM010000043.1:0-13326 GCA_046754265.1 Phycisphaerae bacterium | reverse complement strand
ATTCACCCTGCAGACCCCACGGTCTTGTTCGGGCTGGGTTATTGTCACGAAAAATGGGGCCAGGCGGAACAGGCCATCCGCGAATACCAGGCCTGCCTGGAAGTCGCCTCCAATCTGCGAAACGCACACGAACGCCTGGCTGCCATTCACCTCAAACGCAACCATCTCGATGACGCCATCGATCAGTACGAGCAGATTTGCTGGCACGAACCCGACGAGGTGGTGCCCGCATTGACCCTGGCCAACCTCTATCTGCAAAACGGGCGGGCCCACGACGCCATTCGGCGCTACCAGTTTGTGCTGACCATCGAGCCGGACAACTGGGAGGCCCGCGACGACCTGGTCTCCGCCTATGAAGAAGTCGGCCTGTACCACGAAGCCATCGAGCAGTTGCACCTGATGATCGCCGAACAGCCCGACTTCGCCGACAACCATTTGCGGCTGGGCGACCTGTACACCAAGTTGGCGCAGGAAAGCGCTGCTCTGCAGGAGTACGAAAAGGCTGCGGCCCTGCACCCGGATTATCTCGAAGCCGCCGTCAAGGTGGGCACGGCACACCTCCGCCAGGGGTGCCACCAGGAGGCAGCCCAGTGGTTTTCCAGGGCGGTGGAGATCAACGATCGACTGTTGGTCGCTTACGTGGGGCTGGGGGTCGCCCAACACGAGATGGGCCAGCCCGAAGAAGCGCTGGCCAGCTTCGAGATGGCCGCCAGCGTCGAGCCTAACTCGACGCTGCTGTTCAGCGAGACCGCCCGCCTGCACCTGCAAATGGGCGCCCAACGACAGGTGGAAAAATACCTGGCCCCAGCCCAGATCGCCCGCCACCCGGGCGACCTGCCCGACGAACCGGTGACCGACCTGATCGATCGCCAGATCGCCCGACACCGGTCGGTGGTCCAGCAGCGCCCCAACTATGCGGACGTTCACTACCGGCTGGGCCTGTTGCTCAAATACCGAGGCCGGCTTGATGAAGCCATCGATTGCTTCCGCGACGCCACCTGTATCAACCCGGACTACAGCAAAGCGCTGATCCAGCTTGGTCTAACCTTGCAACAAGTGGGCCAGCCCAAGGCGGGCACCGAGGCCCTACGGCGGGCGTTGCAGGCCAGCCCGCAGTCCGTCGATTTGCACTATCAATTGGGCCTGATGTTTGCCGACCGGCACCAATTCGCCGAAGCTGTCCAACACTTCGAGGCCGCCATCGACCAGGACCCCAACAGCATCGATTTCCACGCCAACCTGGCGCTGGCCTTACAGAACATGGGCCTGATCGACCGGGCCGGTGCAGCCTGGCAAACCCTGTGCGACCTGGCCGACCATGCCAGGCACCATCACCAGACGATTAGCCGTATCAGTTCAAATCCGCAGCACTAATATGACAGCGTTATGACCCTCAATTGCGGTCCGGAACCGGCGGTTGGCCGAATCCGGACATGGCGCTTTCGATGTCGCCAACGGCGATTGGGAACCAAGTTGGCGCTGTCCTACTAGGCCCGCCGTTTACGGCGGGTTAGCAAACGGCCCGCACTCCCCCTGTTTGTAGCCCGGTTTCACCGGGCTTCTTAACTTGGTGTGCCAAGCAATATGGAGATAGGCTTCGTAATAGGCATAATGTGACAGAGGTCTTGCGATCAAACCGATGGCTTAAGCCCGACTCCGAGAATGCCGCTGAAGCGGCATTGGGGGTGATGGCCCCCAAACCGTCAACCCGGTCTAAAGACCGGGCCTAGTCAAGGCCCAACAACCGCACCACCAAGCCTCACCCGCCCATCTCTTGCCGTGACCCGCGCGGCGGCGGCGTGCTGATTCCGAACCCGGTGAGCGCACACAAGAACGGCCTTGCCGGTCTCATTTGCCGGACCGCCGATTCGTGACTTCTAACAAGATTCATGGCGCTGTCATACCAATCCGCTCGGGCCGCGCCTGGCCTGAACGAAGATCCAATCTTTTGCCGACGGATCCCAAGCAAATCGCCACGACTTGACGCACTGACCGACCCAAACTCCGGGCCGCGTTTCCCGTCCATTGTTCCGCCTTCACCCACGAAGCAGCCCGGCAACCCCCGGTAGTGTGGCTTCGACCGCCCCGATACATTCGGCATTTCCAAAACAACCGTCACCGGTTACCTGCCCGGCACGGCGCCACCTCGCCGCGTGCCCAAGCCACAGCAATATAGGACCCCCCTGCTGTAAACTCATGCCCGGCGACGCTCGCTAACGGCCCGGGCCCGAGGTACGAGGTCTGCTCTCCATATCCCCAGTGAAGGCCAAGCCCGTGTTCCGGGCCGTGGCTGCGTACCAGCCGGGCCCAATAACCACAGGCGCTAAAGAATCGTGCCGCTCGAAAGCGAGGCCAACATCGTCAGATCACCGAACATCCAGGCGGGTCACGCGGAACCCCGGAATGACTTCGTACCTACGGCTGACGACCGTCTGCCAACCGTAGGGCGATTGGCGTTGGCAGCCGCCTTGACGGTCGCCCTGTTGGTGTTGGCCGGTTCGCTGAGCCCGTTCTCCTTTGACTTTGCAGGCGCCCGTGCCGCAGGCAGCCTGGGCCTGGCCGGGATCGGTTGGCCTGCCTCGGGGATCGACGACCTGATCACCAATCTGGTCATCTATCTGCCCGTCGGGGCGATCTGCTTCGCGTGGTGGCGGCGCCGAACGGGCTTGATCGGCGGGCTGCTCTTGGCCACCGCCGCGGGCGGAGCCCTGAGTCTCATGGCCGAAGGGCTGCAAACGGCCATCCCCGTGCGGACCGCTTCCTGGATTGACGTGCTGGTCAACGGGGCCGGCAGCTTGCTGGGGGCGGTACTGGCTTCATGGCTGTCTTGGACGGCCCGGGGCGCGGTTGGGCGTCTACGACAATCCCTGGCACTAAACCCCTTGGCCACCTTGGCAGGGTTGGCCATGTTCGTCACCCTGCTCGCCGGCCTGTTGCCTTTTGACTTCGTCCTTCAGACCGACGCTTTACACGCCTCGCTGGCCCGATCGCGCTGGACCTTAACTCCCCCTGAAGTCAACGGGGCCAATGCAGGCGCCGTCGCCTCAACACTGGCCCTGGCGGGCCTGTTTGCGGGCATGGGGTTCCTGCGGGGTTTGGCCCTGCGCCAGACCGGGCGGGATCGTTGGAGCAGTTTTGAGGCCACGCTGGGACAAGCCGCCCTATTGGCCATTGTCGTCGAGACCTTGCAGATCTTCATTGGATCGCGGAGTTTCGAGTTGTTGGACGCGATCCTGAACTTCGCCGCCGCCTCGGTCGGGGCGTACCTGGCCATTGTCGCGACCGGCAGGATGGAACGACAGGACCGAGCCCATCCGCTGGCCTTGGTGTTGAGCCCGTTGGTGTTGGTGCCGGTATTGGTCACGCAGGTCGCCTTGCGGGCCCTTCCCATCCTGGTCTCAGCCCACGCCCCCACGCACCCAGTGACCCGACCGCCGCTGGCTTGGATTCCCTTTTCGGCGTACTACGGACAACCGCTGAGCTTGGCGCTGGCCGACATCGTCGCCTCTTGCACCGCGTTTGCGTTCCTGGCGGGCACCGTGGCCGCCCTGGCTGCAGGTCAGGACCTCCGCCGACGATGGGCCGTCGGAATCATCGCGGCGGTATCCCTTGCCGGGCTGATCGAAATCTTCAAGATGATCGCGGCTGGGCGACCCGCCAATCCCACCGAGCCCCTTCTGGCCTTGATCGGCGCCTACCTGGCCTGGGCGATCTGGCACCGTGTGGTCACAGCCAATGTTCCGTTGCGGGTCGGGGTCGAATCTTCGTCTTACTTCCCCGCGATAGGCGTACCTTCCGGACCCACGTGAACCAACCGGCCCGCCGCGCTTCAACCTGCCGCGGTGGGTTGACGCCCCCAACCGGCGACGCTACGTTCAACTTTTGGGTTACCTAACCGTCTGCCAAGTGCGGAATCCAGGGTGACGTGGCCGATCCTTCAGTGAAACATCACTGTGGCCTGTTCGGGGTCTTCGGGCATCCCGACGCCGTGCATTTGACGCGCCTGGGTCTGTTCGCCCAACAACACCGCGGCCAGGAATCGGCCGGCATCAGCAGCAGCGACGGCCAACGACTCAAACGCCACGTGGGTATGGGTCTGGTCGGCGACGTTTTCGACGCCGAAACGCTGGACAAACTCGCCAACCCCATGGCCATCGGTCACGTCCGCTATTCCACGACCGGCTCGAACACCATCCGCAACTGCCAGCCGCTGCAAATCGAGTTCTCCGGCGGGCAGGTAGCCGTCGCCCACAACGGGAATCTAATCAACGCCACCCGGTTGCGGGCTGACTACGAACAGGCTGGGCACATCTTCCAGTCCAGTTGTGACAGCGAGGTGCTGGTCCACCTGTTGGCGGATCCGGATCACCGCGACACGCCCAACCCGCTGATCCACGCCCTCAATCAGCTTGAAGGGGCCTATTGCCTGCTGCTACTCTTTGCCGACCGCGTCGTGGCCGTGCGCGACCCCATGGGCTTTAGGCCGCTGTCGTTGGGTCGGACCGCCGAGGGGGCCTACGTCGTGGCTTCGGAAACGTGTGCTTTCGATCTGGTCGACGCGGAATACCTCCGCGACATTCAGCCCGGCGAGATGCTCACCATCAACGAAACCGGACTGTCCAGCGAGCGATTCGCCGACCCCGACCCGGAGCGCGGCGCCGCCTGCATCTTTGAGATGATTTACTTCGCCGATCCTTCCAGCGACGTGTTCGGCGAGAACGTCCACGTCGTGCGCGAAAGCATGGGGGCCCGCACGGCCGAGGAGGCCCCCGTGGATGCGGACCTGGTTATTCCGGTGCCCAACTGCGCCCGCTGCGCCGCGATCGGCTATGCCCGCCAAAGCGGGATCCCGATTGGCCGGGGGTTCACCACCAGCCATTACGCGGGGCGGTCCTTCATCATGCCCTCGCAGCGGTCCCGCGACTTGGCCGTCAAGATGAAGCTCAACGTGATCAAAGAGGCGGTGCGGGGTAAGCGCCTGGTGGTCGTCGAAGATTCAGTAGTCCGCGGCACCACCACGCGCGGCAAGATGGGGGCCCTTCGAAAAGCCGGGGCCCGGCAAATCCATCTGCGGGTGGCCAGTTCGCCCATTCGCCACGCCTGCTACTTCGGCATCGACTTTCCCGATCCGGCTGAGTTGATCGCCAACACCCGAAGCGTCGAGCAAATCCGCAAGTACCTGGGCGTCGATTCGCTGCACTACCTGTCTCACCAGGGAATGTTGGAGTGCGTGCGTATGGCGGGGCCTCAGTATTGCACAGCCTGTTTCTCGGGCGACTATCCCGTCACTGTGAATGGGCCGGTGGAGAAGCTCGCCCTGGAACGAGGCCCGCTGGCCGTCCGGTCCTAGATTCGGTGGAATCAACTTGCCATGGCCAAATGCTCCATCACCTACGCTGACGCGGGGGTGAACATCCAGGCCAACACCCGTTGGATAGAAGCCATCCGCACAGCCACGACCTCCACGTACGGCCCGCGGGTCTGCGACTACCCTGGCGGGTTCGCCGGATTATTCCGATTGGATTATGACCAAGGCCTATTCCGGCGCAATTACCGCAAGCCCCTGCTGGTGGGGTGCACCGACGGCGTGGGCACCAAGGTGCTGTTGGGCATTGCCACCGGTCGGCTTCACGGTTTGGGTCTGGACCTGGTGGCCATGAGCGTCAACGACCTGATCACCACCGGGGCTGAACCTCTCTTTTTTCTGGATTACCTGGCTGTCCACAAACTCGAGCCCGCCGCCCTGACCGCCATCATCGAGGGCGTGGCTGCGGGATGTTTGCAGGCGGGTTGTGCTCTGCTGGGCGGCGAGACCGCCGAGATGCCCGATTTGTATTCCAAGGGCCAATTCGACCTGGCGGGCTTTGCCGTCGGAGTGGTCGAGTATCGCCGCCGAATCGATCCATCCCGGGTGACACCCGGCGACATTCTCGTCGGCCTGCCATCCAGCGGCCCACATTCCAACGGCTATTCACTGATTCGCAAGCTGATGGGGCGTCGAAGCCTCAAAAGACCCCTGCCGTCGACGGGCGAGTCCTTGGCCGACGCCTTGATGAAACCCACCCGCATTTACGTCGATGCCGTCCGTAGCGTTCTGCGTCGATACCGCGTCAAGCGGGTGGTGACCGCCATGGCCCACATCACCGGCGGGGGGCTGCCCGAGAATGTGGGTCGCATCCTTCCATCGGACTGCAATGCGGTCATCCACACGCGGCGCTGGTCGCCGCCGCCGGTCTTTGATTTCCTCCAACGACAAGGCGTGTCACGACGCGAAATGTATCGCGTCTTCAACATGGGCATCGGCTACGTCTTGGCCGTCCGCCCCACGTTTGCAGAAGGCGTTCGCAAAGCCCTGCGGCGAGCCGGCGAAGCGTCCATCGTCATTGGTCGAGTCAAAAGAGGTAAGGGCCTGGTGGAATTGCGGTAAACGTGACGAGTCGCGCGCCGCCGCCGGTGTTGCTAAAGGCGATCCTTTCCCACGACGTAGCCCATCAGCTTGTACGCCAGCCGGGCGGCCAGGAATTCGGTGACCGATTGGCCGGGTAGGGGCATCACTTCGACCACGTCGGCGGCCACGACGTTCTTTTCGGCGCAGACCAGACGCAGCAATCCGATGACCTGATACCAATCCAGCCCCCCCGGCTCGGGCGTGCCGGTCCCCGGAGCAAAGGCTGGGTCAAAGCCGTCGATATCGAGGGTGACGTAGACGTTGTCGGTCAAACCATCCAGCACCCGGTCCACCCAGTCGTCGGATTCCAGGCATTGCCGGGCGGTGATCGGGTCGATGCCCGCTTTGCGGCAGAAGCGATGCTCTTGGGCGCACAGATTGCGGATGCCGACCGGAACGACCGCTTCCACAAAAGGCAGGCAGCGCCGCATGACGCAGGCGTGCGAATAGGGGCTTTGCTGGTATTGGTCGCGCAGGTCCAGGTGGGCGTCGATTTGAAGGATCGAAAGCTTCTTATGCTTACCGGCCACCGCCCGCACCAGGCCGCTGGTGATGCTGTGCTCGCCCCCCAGGGCCAACAGGAACTTTCCGTCGCGGACGATTCTTTTGGCGGCGCGGAAGATGTCCTCGTGCATGGCCTCGGGGCCGGCTGCGTTGGGCATCAGAGGGTCCAGCGTGGCGATGCCGGTTTTGTGACACTCAGTCAATAACTCTTCGTCGAACAATTCCACCTGCTGCGACGCGGTGACAATGGCCTGCGGCCCCTGGCGAGTGCCCGATCCGAAACTGGTGGTAGCCTCATAGGGAATCGGCAGCACGGCAAACCGGGCGGTCTGGTATTGGCAGTATTTGGACTCCAAGCCCAGAAAGTTGTTGGGAACGGTCTCAGCCACCGGGCAGCCTCCTTTGCCAGCCTAAGACCAGGGAGGATACGCGGTTTTTGCGATGAAGGGTATGCCGCCAATCGAATCAGCAGCGCCGACGCCGCCGGACCGGCACCAGAAACGCGCTCAGCGCCACCACGGCCAGCCCCAACCCTCCAAGGGTGCCGCACATCGGCGCCGATCGCCCAGCCCCGCCGTTGGCTTGGTTAGTTGATGGCACCCGCTGCGGTTCGGGGGACGGCGCCTTGGCCAGCGCCAGGTTGATGGCCCGCTGGGTGCTCTGGCCGTTCAGATCGCCAAAAGCCTGTTCGATGATCCGGCCTAGGCCCTCAAAGTCGCGCCCGAACACGGCTGAGACCCCGGTGCCGTCGGGGAGGTTACTGACCTCGACGCTAAATGAGGCTTGCAGCTTGAACTCCTCGCCGGCCCGGGCCCGATACGAATAGGTCAGCACTTGCGAAGGCACCAACATGATCCAGACTCGGCCCATGCCGTCCATGTCATCCGGCGGGGCGTTCGGTCCCGCCAGGTCGCGCACCAGGTCCGGGCCGCCAAACAGGAACGTTCCCAACCCTTCGATGAAGGGATCCACGGACCCGCCAGCCCGGCCGTTGACCCCCATCCGGGTGACCCACAGAGGCACAACCTCCTCCCGCATTTCCGAAGTTTGCGGGTCTCGGGTCGTGCGGACCTGCTCGACGACGAACTCCATCACCCCGGACAGCCCGCTGAGATCGCCCAGCGGATCCTGCGACCACACGATGATGGACCCGGATAGGAAAACGTCGCTGAGCACCTCACGCTCGCCAACGGCTAGATCGACAAGCTCGCGCCGCGAAAAACGAACCGTCCGCACTTCTTCAATGGAAGACGAAGTCGTATAGGCCACGGCTGGATCGATCGAAAAGACGTTGGCCTCCAGGGCCAGCTCGGCTGGGTTGCCTGGCCGATCCACGATGGGTTCGAAAAAATCGGCGAATCCCTGGGCGGTGGCCTTCATCGCGCCGTCGGCGGTGGGCAGTATCAGGCCCGACGCCACCCGCAGCGGTAGGTCGGCTGAAGTCAGCTCGAATTGCTCGAAGGATTGATCGAAGGAGACGGCTTGGCCGTCCACAAACTCTTGGCTGTGGGTCTCCAGGACTGCGTCGAATCGAAGCAGCTCACCCCCGGCTGGGGACGAGGCCAGAATCGCCACCCCAGCCATAGCCACACACCCCGCCCGTCTTTGCCAAATACTCATTGCGCTCAGGCCTCCCGGCATCTTGCCCCTGCCTACCCCCGATTTGCCGGGGACTCGCCCTCGCGGCACCTGGCCTCGAGCAGCGCCGCCCCTTGCTTTTGTTATACGGCCTGCGAATCCCGAAATCGACCCTTATTTGCCTATTAGGAATGTCCAACCCTTGGTCTGGTAGTCCAGGTAGTTTTCCGGCATCTCGTGGCTGATGCCCGGGACCACCACCGATTGCACGGCTACGCCCCCTTGGCGAAGCTGTTGCACCGCCACGTCGGTGTGGGGCTTCATGGGGTCCAGAGCTCCAACCACCAGATAGACCCGGATGGGCCGCCGGGCGTTGGCCCGGTTCCAAAACCCGGTTTTCCGCGTCTGGTAGACCGTCCCGAACGCCAGGGCCCCGGCGAACTTCTTGGGGTTGTTGCCCAACATCCGCAGGGCCACCGACCCACCCTGCGAAAACCCCGCCAGGTAAATGCGGTCACGATCCACGCGATAGCGTTTGGTGGCCAGTTGAATGGCCTGGGTAATCCGCCCGACGCACTGCTTGATATTCTCGTCATCGGCAGCCTTGGCCCCGGGGCGGCTCCAGGCGTAGGTTAACCGTTCCGCCATCGGTTCGATGCCGCGCGGGGCAGCCACGATTAAACCGAACCGATCGGCCAATTCAGTCCAGTACCACATGTGGGCCCGAGGATTGTCGCCCATACCGTGCAGCACGATCAACAGCGGTGCAGCCTGGGTCGCGCTGACTTTTTCCGAAGCATACAGGGCGACGGGCTCGGCGTAATTGGCCTCGGCCTGGGCGATGATTTCTTCAAAAGCGGGATTCCCCTGCAAACGCTCCAATTCGGGTTCATTCCGCAGCCGCTCGGAGTCGTCCCAGCCATAGCGCACCGCTTCAGTCGCAGAAGCGATGGCACCGTCAATCGCCCCGCTCATGGCCAGGCAACAGGCCAGGTTGAATCGACCGGCCGGCTCGAAGCCGAGCAGTTGCGTGGCCCGCTCGTAATTCTCTGCCGCTTCTTCATACTTGCCCGCAGAATGGGCTTCACGAGCCTTGGCCCAGTATTGCTGAAACGTTGTGAAACGTGCGCTGTGCTGTCCATGGGCCGACGTGACCGCCAGCATCACAAGCACTCCGATCACGCCAACGGTTCCGCGACGGTTCAAAATCATGCGTTAGCATCCTCGTTTTTGGTGCCCGGTTGGTCGTCGGGCCGACTGCCAGCCACCGACGGCGCCTTGGGGCGCTCGATACGCAGCGACAGCAAGTAGGCAGCCGGTATCACCAACGGTCTAACTACAAAGGTATCCAAAAGGACGCCGAATGCAAAGGCAAAGCCAAGCTGCTGCAACAAGGGCAAGCCCGTGGCCGCCAATGAGCACAGCGTCGCAGCCATGATCAGTCCGCAACTGCTGATCACCGAACCGGTCCGCACCACGGCGGCCCGCACCGCTTCGGCGGGCGGGTGGCGGCGGCGCTCTTCCAGAATTCGGGACACCACGAAGATGTTGTAGTCCTGCCCCACGGCCACCAGGACCACGAACAGAAAAAGCCGCACTTTCCAGTCGATCCCAGCCGTTTCCGTGGCGTAGACGAATAGAAGATTGGCGGCCCCCAAAGTGGCCATGTAGACGAGCAAGGTGGCTGCGACCATGCACACCGTCAGCACCACCCGCCGAACCCAGATTAGGACCACCAGGCCGATGGCGGCGACGACCAGCCCGGTAACCCGCAGGTGGTCGCGGTCGGACAACGCCTTGATGTTCAGGATGTAGGGTGTCAATCCGGTGGCATAGACTTGGGCTTGAGGCCCCAAGCTGGACTCGGCCCATTGGCGAACCTTGCCCAAGGTCGCACGGCACGAATCCATGGCCCGCCTGGAAAGCGGAGCGGCATCCACCATCACCTCCAGGCGCAAACAATGCTCGTTGGCATTGACGTAAAACGGAGCTGCCGTCCGCCGGCCGATTTGACCGGCCAGGTCTCCCAAAAATCCACTGGAGGCGGACCGGCCCAATGGCGTCGCCAGGCTCCACACGTCGCTGACCCCCTCCACACCGGCGCACAGGTCGCCCAACTCCATCGATTGTCGAGCGGCAAACTCACCTCGGGTATCCATACCGGGCGCCCGGACCAGGCACGTCCAGCTAAACAACCGGTCGGCGCCGAAATGGCGCTCGGCCACGGGTTGACCCCGGGCGGCACTGCTTCCGGCCGGCAACACGCCCAAGGCGTCGTATTGATACTGCACGTGCCATCCCGCCCAGATCAGCGGGCATAGACCGACCAACACGACCAGCACCAATGTCCCCGGGCGGGCGGTCACCCAAGATGCCGCCCGGTTCCACAGTCCAACGTGCTTGTCGTCGTCCGCTACGTCGATGCGCCGCGGCCAGAAAAAAGCCCGGCCCATCAAGCGGACGGTCGCTGGGACCAGGGTCAACGCGGCCGCCAAGGCAATCGACAGGGCGATCGCCAGAGTCCGGCCCGCATTGTGCGAGGGCAGCAACCGGGCCGTGGTCAACATGACGAAGCCCAGGATGGTGGTGGCGGCGCTGGTGGCGATGGCCGGCCCGGTCGCCGTCAGCGAGTCGGCGACGGCCAGGATTCGATCACCGCCATCGGCCAACACTTCCCGATAACGCCAGATCCAAAACAGCGAATAGTCCACACCCGATCCAAAGAGCAGGACCACCACAAAGGTTTTTTCGATGTCCCCTATGCCCCAACCCGCCACCGCTAACAAGTTGAGCACCGCCAGGGCCACGTAGACGCTGACCCCCACGGTCGCAAGCGGCACCAGCGCAGCCAGCGGGGAACGGTGGATCAGGGCCAACAGGCCCAGCAGCACGATGACGGTGACCCAGGTGGTCCGCCGGTAGGCCCGGGCTGACGCCCCTCCCAAATCGCGGCCCAAACCGCCTTCTCCGGTGATCTCCAGAACCAGACCCGCCGGCAGGCCCGACCGGCAAATCGCTTCGATGCGCTGGACTTCGACTTGGCTATGGTGGGTGACATAGTTAGCGTCGCTTAAGACCACGACCAAAGCAGCCTGCCCGTCCGAACTGAGCAACCGAGAACGAAACAGGGGTTGGTCGGCTGGGGATTGCAGGCGCCAACCGGTCCCCGATCGGCCTGCCTTCCGCAGACGCTCGGTCAATTCGCCTAGATAAACGTGGTCGGCGGCGGTCAGCCCAGCCGGGCGCTCGAAGACCAGCACGGTGTGGGTTCGCGAAGCCAGTTCCGGAAAGGCCCGGCGTTCGAGTTCCAGCGAACGGTTATACGGCTGGTCCGCTGGAATCAGCGAGGGGGGTTCCACAGCCTCGAGCCGGGCCCGCGAGGGCGAGAGCCAGGTCAGCAGCACCGCGACGGCCAACCATCCCCCCAACCAGGCCCAGGCCCGCCGGGCGACGCTGGCGCTCAACCACTCGAACATACCGGGGTTCTAAGGCGAGGGCATGGGGCGTGCAACTGCAATAGGCAACGAGGCACCAAGGCAACAAGGCAACTAGGCGGGCCCGTGGAAGAATCCCCCCGCGATCGATTGACGCGATCGGCCAAGCTATGAGGCCATCGACTCGAGATGCTGATACACCTCTTGGAACCCGGCCAGTGCGCTTTGGCTGAACAAGACGAAGACCACTCGCTCGGGCAGCGACGAATCGGCCAGGAAACTGGCCACCTCCGCCAGGGCTACCTTCGCGGCGTCAGCCAGGGGGTAGCCGTAGACGCCGCAACTGACCGCTGGAAAGGCCACGGTGCGGCACTCGTACCGGGCCGCCAGCTCCAGCGATGATCGGTAGCACGAGGCCAACAGTTCCCCCTCGCGGTGTTGGCCGTCGCGAAAGACCGGCCCGACGGTGTGAATGACGTATCGCGCGCGAAGCTGGTAGCCCGGTGTGATTCTGGCCTGGCCTGTGGGGCAGCCGTTGAGCGTGCGGCACTTGGCCAACAGGTCCGGGCCGGCCGCCCGGTGAATGGCCCCATCCACGCCACCGCCGCCCAACAACGTGCTGTTGGCTGCGTTCACGATGGCGTCCACGTTTTGTTCGGTGATGTCGCCTTGCATCAGATGGATTCGACCAAGCCCTTTGGAATCGATCATACCCCGCGCTCCGACGGCTGGCTGGCCTCGCTGTCCAGCCCCGCATGTTCCGTTTGCACGTAGCCTCGAAACGCCCCCACCAACGCGTCCGCATCTTCAACGCAGGCGGCGGGGCAAAAGCCCTGGACGTCCGCAACTGCAATGCGCGCCTGACGCCCATCGAGGCGCAGCGGCGGCTGATCGGGCAGTGCCCACCCGGCCAAGCTGCCGACCAACGCCCGCGGGCGGTCGGGCGCATCGGCGTCGCATTCAATCCAAATCGACGAGGGGTCCGCCTTGGGCCATCTAACGCCCAGGCAGAAAGCATGGGCCAACAGACGTCCAGCCGCCGCCAAGGCCCGGCGCCTCCAAGCTGCATTCGCCCATCGATCGTCGCTCAACCCATGACCGCAGGCCAGAGCCCCCAACGAATTGGCCTCGTCTCGACGCTCGGTCAGCAGAACGGATCGCCACCTACCTAGACCGACTCGCCGCTCCAGGAAAGCCACCGGGCAGACGACCGGCACGTCCCGGTGCCGCAACCCGTGACCGATAGCAAATAGCTGCCGGGCCTCCCTGTCGTCCAGGTGGGTTGCCACGGTTCCTGGCGGGGCGGCGTCGGCGGCAGCGTCAGCCCGGACGAATCCGTCCAGCATCGCTTGCCATTGGGCC
>JBHHVM010000042.1:0-13427 GCA_046754265.1 Phycisphaerae bacterium | reverse complement strand
GGCGAACACAAAGCCCTCTACTCGAATGAAGGACGCCCCGCACGCCTGGGCGACGGCCAGGGCCTGGCGGTTGGCACCGGCCAGGACCTGCACGCCAAGCGGCAAGTCGGCCGCCCGCCGCACCGCACAGCCGACCGCGGTCATCGAGGCGATCACCTCGGGCCCCACCTCGCCAAGCAAGTATGGCACGTCGTGCATGTTCTCAATCAGCAGGGCGTCAAAGCCGGCTTGTGACAACACTCGGGCGTCGGCAACCGCCTGCCTACAGATGTCTTCCAGGGGATGTCTGTTATGGGGCGTGCCGGGCAGTGCTTGAACATGGACCATGCCGATCAGGGCGGGCTTGGTCAGGTTCGGCAGAAAGGGGCGTAACCGGGACATCACGGCGTGCTTCTAAGGTCCGGAGGGTTATCGGTCAAGCCCCAAAGAGCAGGATCACCCCCGAAGCGCGGTGGCCAGGTCAAGACGGGTTCGGCGAGGCTCGATAAGACACCGAGGCCGTGCGCCATCGGTCCAGGGGAGTGATCCGTGCCCAAGCAGACGTCTAAGATGAGATCGTTTTGGTCCAAGGAGGAAATACCTCGTTGGATTGGCTTGACGCTGGTGGGGCTTTATACCCTCGGATTGACTGTGGCCTCCTGGACGGCGGTTAGGGAGGCCCGGCAAGCGCCGCTGGTTACGGAGATGCTCACCAAGCGGCGGGCAGTCCGCCTGTTGGGGGCTTTGCTTCAGAAACTGCCGGACGATGGCACTTATACCGAGCGACGTTGGCTTCGGGAATTCAGTCGGGATTTTGACTGCCCCCATCTTCGAATCGTGGGCGCCGACGGAAAAGTGCTGGCCTCTCAGCGCCCAGATGAAGTCGGTAAGCCCACGCCCATCGCTCCGGAGATGGCCAATCAATTTCCGACGGAAATGGCGATCACCTCGGTCCAGCAGCGGCCGGACGGGCGCTGGCAGTGCCTGTTTCGGCTTCCGCTTCGCCGCGATTCGGGCGAGCCCGAGCGGTTCTTGGAAGGCGCCGTGGCCACCGGTGGGCCGGAGCAACCGGGTCTGTTGAGTCAAGCGGCGACCTTGTGGGTCATCCTGGCTGCGGTGGCTGCGTTGCTGCTTTTTTATCGCCGGATGCGCCACCATTTTCGAGGCGTCACTCAGATTGCTGAAAACCTGCCCGCCGACCCAATCCGGTTGGAGCAGGACTTGGCTACGCTTCGCGTGGCTGACTCGTTGGGGACGACGGCCCGTTCCTGGAACGCGCTGATCGACGTGGTGGAGGAATTGCAGACCAAGGCCCGGCGGTCGGTGGCCTCGGACGAGTTGTGTCAGGCGTTGGAGCGGTCCGGGGCGGGCGAATTGGCTGGGGCGCTCAACGCTCTGCCGGACGGGTTCATCCACCTGACCGAGGGCTGGGTGGTGCGCTATGCCAATTCCCGGGCCATCCGACTCATGGGCTGGCAGGACAATTTCGACGGGTCCCAGGGCAGGGTGCTGTTGGACGAGTTGGATACCAGTCCGTTGGGCCAGGCTCTACTGGAAGTGGTCCGCCAGACGCAATCGCCTGAAGGGTTCTTTCAACCGGCCAATCAGATGGTGGACGACGACGACGGGGCGAGCACCTACCGCGTCCGGGTGCTGCCGCTGGGATTGAAACGAGGCGGCGAGTGCATCGTGGTCATCACCGACGTGTCGCAGCAAACCCGGGCCGACCGGGCCCGCGAAGAGTTTGTGTCGCAAGTCACACACGAATTGCGAACGCCGCTGACCAACATACGGGCGTATGCCGAAACGCTCTCCAGCGGCGTGTTTGACGATCCCAAGGTGATATCCGACTGCTACAACGTCATCACCAAAGAGACCCGCCGCCTGAGCCGGCTCATCGAAGACATTCTAAGCGTCTCGCAGATGGAGGCGGGCAGCATTCAATTGATTGAAGACGACGTGGACGTCCGGGAGCTGATCTCCGACGCGGTCTGTGACCTCCGCGGCCTGGCCGACGACAAGAACATCGACTTGCAACTCAACTTGCCGGCCAAACTGGGCAAGATTCGCGCCGACCGCGACAAGCTGACCGTGGTGCTCAACAACCTACTGGGCAACGCGTTGAAGTACACGCCGTCCGACGGCTCGGTTCGCGTGGGCTGCAAGACGACTGAATCGCAACTGCTCATCACCGTGCAGGACAGCGGCATCGGCATCGATCCAGCCGACCAGGAACGCATCTTCGAGAAGTTTCAACGGGCCGACGACGCCGACGTTCAGGCGGAGCCCGGCACCGGCATTGGCTTGACCACCGCCCGGGAAATCGCCCGGCGGCATAAGGGCGACATCGAAGTGATGAGTGCCAAAGGGGAGGGGTCCACTTTTGTGGTCAAGCTTCCCATGACTGGAAGTCCGGCGGGAGTCGCCGGCTCAGCCAAATAGGAGTAGTGCACGATGGCCAGAATCTTAATCGCCGAAGATGACGCTCACATGCTTCGGCTGCTCTCCATGTGGCTGACGCGAAACGGTCACCAGGTCATCGAGGCGGTCGACGGGCAAGCCGCCCAGGAATTGCTGGTGGAGGCGGACGTGGACCTGATTGTGACGGATTTCAACATGCCGCGGATGACCGGTGCGGAGCTGGTGAGCTGGGTCCGGGCCCAAAAAAGCCCTTCCATGCCCATCGTGATGTTATCCAGTCGCTGCGACCAGGACACCATCAACGCCGACCTCGAACCGCACAACGTGCGGGTTCACCCCAAGCCGTTCTCGCCGTCTCGTTTGGTGGTCGAAATCGAGCAACTGCTCGCGGCTGGGGCGGCGGCATGATTGCGGAAGACTTGGTTCAAGAGTGCCAACTGGCGAAACCGACAGACCGATGACCCACCCACCTTCGCAAGATATTCACGGGGCCATGAAAGGCCTTCGCTCGGCGGTCACCGAAGAGGGAACGACCGCCCCCGGGGCAGCCCTGGACCATTTGGACGCCCTGGAGCGATGCGTGCAGCGGTTGCTCAGCGAGCACGGCGGCATGGCTGAGGAACTGCTTCAGGTGTACGAGCAACTGGGCATCGTTTTTGAGGTCACCCGCCAACTGCCCAACATGCAAGACGAGCAGGACGTGCTTCGCCTGTTCGCCGAGACCCTGCGCCCGACCTATCCGCAAGCCAAGGTGGCGGTGATCGACTCTGAAATCGCCGTGGACGCGTTCGGCCATCAGGACACAGGCGATCAGGGTTGGATCCGCGAAGCCACCCAACAGTGCCGCCACCAGCACCGGGTGGTGGTGGCCTGTTGCCCGGACGGCGAATTCAGTGCGGAGCGCCACGGCTGTTCGAAATGCGCGCTTCAAGACACCTGCAATGGTCCCTTTGGGCAAGTCATGTGCGGGCCGATCTATGCCGGGGACACGTTCATCGGCACGTTGCTGTTGGGGCACCGACCCGCCCAGTTTCAAGACCCGTCTCAGGATGGTTTCAACGCCAGCGATATGCTGCTGTTGGAATCGCTGGTCAGCTATTGCGGCGACCTGATTCGCAACTTTCGATTGATGGACGAGCTCCGCCAGCTTTCGGTGGACATGGTCGGGGCCCTGATCAACGCCATCGAGCAAAAGGACGAGTACACCTCGGGTCATACGACCCGGGTGGCCATCTATGCGGTGATGCTGGGGCGGGAAGTGGGTCTCGATGCCGTCGCGATTCAACTGCTGGAATGGTCGGCCCTGCTGCACGACGTGGGTAAAATCGGGATTCGCGATGAGGTGCTGAAAAAGCCGGGGCGGCTCACCGATGACGAGTTCAAGCACATCCAAGAGCACCCGGTCCGCAGCTACGAAGTGGTCCGGGTCGTGCCCCAGTTGACCGATGCTCTGGACGGTGTCCTCCATCACCACGAGCACTGGGACGGTTCGGGCTACCCTGCGGGATTGGCCGGTGAGGACATACCGCTGCAGGCCCGCATCATTCAGGTGGCCGATATTTTTGACGCCCTGACCTCGACCCGCCCTTACCGCAAAGCCTTCACCTGGGAAAAAGCGCTCGATGTCCTGCGGTCCGAGTCCGGTCAAACCGTAGACCCCACGCTGGCGGCTCAGTTTGACAAGATGATCGTCCGCATGGCCCGGGAGGATCCGGAGCGGCTGCATCAGACCATGTCCATTCAGCGCCAACGGGCGGCGGATTCCAGCGCCCGGGGGGATGACTGACATGGTTCTGTCGCTGGTGCTGCCCTGGTTCCCCATTGTCCTGGCTGTGGGTGTGGGGGGCCGCCTGTTGGATCGGACCCAAGGTCTGGGCTTCGGGATTTTGGGTGCCTGCTTTTGGGCGCTGCTGGCCCACGTCGCGGTTGGGCCGATGCTGTTCCTGAACTGGGCGACCTGCGCAGCCGTCCTGGCCGGCGCGATAGCGATCGTGACCGTCGGCGCTTGGGCGGGCAGTGTGTCGGCGGTCGCACGAAACCATCCCCCGTCAAACTCCGGACCCTGGTCGCAACCCGGCTCATCGGCCGGTGGCGTTTCGGCATCGGTGGCGTCCGCCCTGGATCGGTTCGAGGACTGGTTGCAAACCTACCGCGAGTCCGTGGACCCCTGGCCCGACTTCGGTGAGTTGCTGCGCGTGCTGCTGCACGATCTTTGCGGGGCGACCCACGTTTATCCTTACCGCGTGGAGCGTGACGCAAGCGAGTTGGTTCCATTGCGGGCGGTCAACCCCGGCGAGCCGCCCAAAACCCTTCCTGCCGGGGAGGGCATCATCGGGCACGTGTTGACCACCGGTCGGTCATACGTGGCTGGGGAGGCCATCCCCGCCGAAGCCGCCGATCACTCGGACACCCCGGCTGAGCCCATTGCCTGGTGTTTTGCGATCCGGAACGGGTCGCAAAATATCGGGCTCATCAAGGCTGGCTACCTGGTCGGACTGTCAGAGCTTGACCCTAAACGGCTGGAAATGGCCGAGGCATTGGTCGGGCGGTTCTGGACGACCTTGGAAGCGGTCTGTCGCCGGCAACGGGCGGAGACCCGCGACTCAGCCTCGGGCTTGTTGGCCCGCCAGCCGTTCATGCGGCAAGCCCGGCAACACCTGGCAGCGGCGTACGGTCGAAGCGATCCGGTTGCGGTGGCTGTCATCGGCCTGGAAGGCGTTCGGGCCATGGGCGACCGTGGCGATTGGGAGTTGGCCGATGACTTGGTTCGTGAGGTGGCCGACCTGCTGGCCGGTCACGTCCGGGCCGACGACTTGATCGGCCGACTGGACGATTCGCGCTTCGTGCTCTTGCTCCGCAGGGTCAATTCAGCCCTGGGTGAACTCATCGTGGGGCAGCTTCGAGGCAAGGTGAAGACGCTCTGCGACGACGCGACGCGCTGGAAAGGGCCGATTGCCGTGCGCTGCGGCCTGTCTACGTGCAGGGCGGAGTCGCCGCCACTGACAGAGCTTGTCCGCGTGGCGGTGGAACAATGCCACCGGGCGCGGGAAACGCACTCGGCCATGTGCAGCGACTTGCCTGACCGAACTGAGGCAAGTGCGCCCAAAGAGGTTGCGCCGGGAGTGCAGGCATGAAGCTGGACCGATCCAAGATCGGGACCGTCGAGGTGCTCAGCCCGCAAGGCGTGCTGGCCGACGAAGACGGGTGCGAGTTCTCAGCCCTGCTCAAAGAGCGATTGTCCGGGGCCAACCCTCGGCTGGTGGTCTCGTTGCAGGAAGTGCCCTACATGGACTCGGCTGCTTTGGACGGGCTGGTCGAGGCCGCCGACGAGATGGTGGGTCGCGGAGCAAGATTGAAGCTGGTGGCGGTCAGCCCAACCTGCCGGGAGATCCTGGAGCTAACGGGCTTGGCTGGGCGCTTTCAGTTTTTTGAGGATCCCAACGATGCGGTTCGGAGTTTCCTGTAGCCGGACCGTTGTTCCGATGGCTTCACCGGTTAAAAACCGGTGCCACATGGGTGCTCGAGTTTCACCGGTTAAAAACCGGTGCCACGTGCGGTTTGAGGGTGCGGGATGATCGGGCAGGCTGTCAGACTCGGTGAGCAACTCATTGCTGAGGGTCTAATCAGCGAGGACCAACTCGCCGCGGCCCTGGCCAAGCAGCAGTCCAGCGGTGACCGCCTGGGCAGCGCTCTGATGGACATCGGCGCCATCGGCGCCGCCTCCCTGGTCAGCGCCCTGGCTGCCCGATTGGGCGTGCCGGGGTGTGTCCTGCGCCACGGGTTGATCGATCCCAAGGTTGCCAAGTGCGTTTCCAAGGAAGAAGCGGAACGACTCAAAGTGCTGCCCCTTTTTCGGGTCAACGACAACCCGCAGGGTTTGCCCACGTTGACCGTGGCCATGACCGAACCGCAATCGCTGCCCACCTTGGACCGCCTGCGGGTCATGACCGGGTGCGAGATTCGCCCGGTGCTCGCCCTGGAAGAGAACATCACCGAGTTCCAGCGAAAATACTTGCAGCAAGAGGTGACCGTCGATGCGTTCCTGGCGTCCATCGAAGACAGCGACGTCACCATCACCGAGAACGAAGCCATCGACGAGGGGCCGGTCACCGATTTGGACAAGCTGGTGGACGGTTCGCCGGTGATCAACCTGGTGAACCTGGCTATCCTCACCGCCCTGCGCGAAGGGGCCAGCGACATTCACATCGAGCCTGACAGTGCAGCCACGCACATTCGCTATCGAATCGACGGCCAGTTGCGCCGGCTGTTGACACCGCCCCGGAACATGCACGCCGCCATCGTCTCGCGTATCAAAGTCATCGGGCGGATGGACATCTCTGAAAAGCGTCTGCCCCAGGAAGGGCGGGTTCATCTGGTGGCTGACGGGCGCGAAATCGACCTCCGCGTCTCCAGCATGCCCACCATTCTGGGCGAGAAGATGGTCATCCGCATACTGGACAAGTCCAGCTTGAGCTTCGAGCTGGGCGACCTGGGCATTCAGGCGGCGGACCGGCAGGCTATCGAGACCATGCTCAATAGTCCATACGGGCTGGTCCTGGTCACCGGCCCGACCGGCAGCGGCAAGACCACCACGCTGTACTCCGCCCTGGACTTGCTCCGCACCGAATCGGTCAACATCGTCACCGTGGAGGATCCGGTTGAATACCAGCTCCAACACATCAATCAGATACAAGTCAGCGATCACGTGGGCCTGACCTTTGCCCGGGCGTTGCGTTCCATCTTGCGGCAGGATCCGGACATCATCATGGTGGGCGAGATCCGCGACGAAGACACCGCCCGCGTGTCGGTCCAGGCAGCCCTGACCGGCCACCTGGTGATGAGCACGTTGCACACCAACGACTGTCCCGGCGGCGTGGCCCGCATGCTGGACATGGGCATCGAGCCTTATCTCATTTCCTCGTCCGTGCTGGGTTTTGTCGCCCAGCGCCTGGCCCGGAAGATCTGCCCATCCTGCAAGAATTCGTACTACCCAGCCCCCGAATTGCTCGAGTCGGTGGGCTGGGCCGAGCGCACCAACGAACTTTTTTCCCGCGGCGAGGGTTGCAAGGCCTGCCACAACACCGGGTTCAAGGGCCGTATCGGCATCTATGAAGTGATGCTGATCGATGCGGAGTTGAAACGGTTGATCCAAACCTCCTGCACCGAGGTGGACATCCGCACCTACCTGGCCCAGATCGGCTGGAGAACGCTGCGTGAGAAGGCGTTGGACATCGTGGACCGGGGCGAATCCACCCTGGAAGAAGTCTTGCGCGTGACCCGGGCCGAGGCCATGGACGTGTGTGACGCGACGGGCATCACGCCGGGAGAGGAGATGCCATGAATCTGACCTTTGAAGCGATCGACACTGCCGGTCGGACGGTCAACAACGTGATCCAGGCGGAGTCCGCCCGGGCGGCGGTCGAGCAGTTGCGCCAAAAAGGGCTGATGGTCACCAGCATCGATCAGGCCCAACCGAATCGTGTCGAGCAGCAGGCCGACGCGACAGCGCTGGACGAGAGCAAACTCAGGTTGCCCCTCAAGCAACTGGTCCTCTTTACCCGGCAGATGGCCATGCTGCTGACCAGTGGGAGCGCGGTCGCCCCGGCGCTCAATGCCATTGCCCGTCAGATGGGTAACCCGGCCCACCGCGCCCTGGTGCGACGGTTACGAGAGGATTTGGAGGAGGGCAACACCCTGGCCGAGGCCTTGTGCCGGTTTTCCAGCACGTTCGACCCCTCTTACTGTGCGGTGATAGCAGCCGGAGAATCCAGCGCCACCTTGGGCAGCATGTTCCAACGAATGTCGGGGGTGGTGGGCAGCCGGCGGGTCATTCGCAAGAAAGTCCTCGGGGCCATGGCCTACCCCGCCCTCTTGATGATGTTGTGCATCTCTCAGATCAACGTGCTGCTGTTCTTCGTCCTGCCGCGTTTCGGTGAGATGTTCGCCACGCTGGGGGCACCCTTACCTACCTCCACCAAGATGATGTTGGCCCTCTCCGAGTCGCTGTTGGCCTACTGGCCAGCGGTCCTGGCTGCGGCCGTGGCGGTCGTCGTGGGGCTGGTGCTTCTGGTGGGAACCGCCGTGGGGCGCCAGTGGATTGCCGACATCCAGATTCGTATTCCCATGATGGGGCGGCTGTTCAGCGGATTGATTCAGGGCCAGGCGTTCAGGACGTTGGGCATGTTGCTCGAGGCTCGCGTGGCGGTGTTGGAATCTCTGGAACTGGCCCGCCGGTCCACCGCGAACAATAGGTTTCAGGCCCTTTTTGACAGCATGGAAGAGGCGGTCACCTCGGGCGGATCGCTGAGTGATTCGTTGGAGCGATCCGGGCTGATCGCGCCGGCCATGTGCCAGGCCGTGCGCACCGGTGAAGAGTCCGGCAACCTGGGCACCGCCATGACCTACGTGGCTGACGTCCTGGATGAAGACAACGCCGAACTGGTCACCACGCTGACCAAATTGATGGAGCCAGCCATCATCATTTTGATGGGCGTGGTGGTTGGCGGCGTGGCCATTTCGCTGTTCTTGCCCATGTTTGACATTACTTCGATGACCCAGCAGTGAGAGGAAAGTCGAAAGTCGAAGGTTGAAACTGCAAGGTACGTAGGCATGCTTGGGGTACTCAAGAAACGATCCGCGGTGTATTCCCCTGTGGGGCTGGACATCGGTCTCACCGGAACGCGGACGGTGCAACTGTATCGGTCCGACGAGGGTTGGACCCTCGAATACGCCGCCGTTTGGCCGCCATCGGCGTCCGAGCCCGGGGGGGCGAACTCCGACGCGTTGGGTGATCGTTTGAAGCGGGCCTTGGGCAACCAGGAGTTTGTTGGCCGATCCGTGGTTCTGGGACTGTCTCAGCCGGACGTGGAACTGAATGCGTTGGAGCTTCCGCCTCAGCAGCCCGGCACGGACGGGTCCCAGTTGGCCTCGGCGGCCCGTTGGGAGATTCAACGCCTCAGTCGCTTTGACCAAGAGGCCATCCAAACCGATCTGTGGTGGTTGCCTTCGGGTAAAGGAGCTCATCCCACCGCCATGGGCGTGGCCGTTCCAACCCCGATCGTGCAGGGGCTCTGGGAGACGTGCCGTGGAGCGGGGGCTCGTTGTCTGTGCATGGACGTGTCGGTGTGCGCCCTGGCCCGGGCCGGCGCCGCAGTCAGGCCCACCCAACCGGGAGAGGTTTGGGGGCTGCTCGACGTGGGGGCCCGGGGCACCCGCCTGGTCCTATGCGTGGGCGATGTGGCCGTCTTGGCCCGCACGTTGGGCAAAGGGGGACAGGGTTGGACCCAAACGTTGGCTGAGGCGCTGCAAGTCAGCGAACCCAGCGCCGAGCAACACAAGCAAGACCATGGCATCGACAGCCTAAGACAACAAGGCAACAAGGCAACAAGGCAACAAGGCGACAAGGCCAGGACACAACCGGACAGGGCGCGTCCTGAGCACGAAGGGACGATCGACAGCTCCCGCCCGGCCAAGCTCCCAGGACCGTCGCCGCAGTCTCTAGACGACCGAGGAGGCGCCCAATCCGGAAGCGTAGGACGCGCCCAATCCGGAAGCGTAGGACGCGCCCAATCCGGAAGCGTCCTACCTCACAGCGGCCAACTGGCGGACATGGTTTTCACCGCTCTGCGCCCGGACCTGGACCGGATAAGCCAGGAGATCGCCCGCTCCTACGAATACGTCCTACAGTGCTACCCGCAAAACCAGGCTGGCGGCCTGGTGTTGTCCGGTGCCGGGGCTGCCATGCGGGGTTTGGACAACTATCTGACCGATCGCTTGGGGATTGACGTTCGGGTCCCCGATCGGTGCCTGGATCAATCGGGTTCGCGTTTAAGGATCGGAACCCGGGCCATGGGTCGGCGCGAACCTCTGTCCACCTACATGGCGGCCATCGGCCTGGCCATCGAACCGGGGGCCAAGCCATGATGGGCGTGAATCTGATTCCTGCCGAATTACTGGCGGCCCACCAACGCGCCCGGCGCATTCGGCTATGGAGTGGCATTGTGGCGGCCATCGGCGCCGTCTCAGCGGTGCCAACTGTCTGGCAGATGAACCAACGGGCCCAGGCCACCCGACTGAGTGAAACCAAGAGCGCGTTGATCTTAGAAACCGCCACCGTTCGAGCCGAGTTGGAGCGTGTCACCGGCGAGCTGGCCGACCTGAACGAGCGCATCGAGCGGGCCGCCACGCTGAGCACCAAACGATCCTGGGCCGGGCTCCTGACGTTGATCACTCGGGCCATGCCGGAGGAAATCTGGTTGTCGTCCATCGTGACCAAAACCCAGACGCCAGGCCCGGCGCCTACACCTGCACCCACCAAAGACCCGAATCAGCCACCGGAGCCCTCGGTGGTGGTCATGGATGGGGCCACCCGGCTCGACCTGCAAGGGTTCGCGATCGATCACGAGCGTCTTTATGACTTTATGAGTCGCCTGAAAACGTCTCAGGTATTTGCCCGCGTCGATCTGATCAAAGCCACCAAGGAACCGGTGCTCTGGTCGGAGGCTGTCCGTTTCGAGTTGACCTGCACCTGGTGAGCGCCGCTGCCATGAAGATCAAATCACTGGCCATCGTGGACGCAATCGGAGCCGCCACCGCCCTGGCCTGCGCCGCAGGGGGTATGTGGTTCGGTTTCGTCGGCTCGGACCAGACCACCGGACGCATCGACTTGCTGACCGAACAGGTGGCCCAGTTGAGCGGCCTGTTGGAAGGCCTCCAGGCTGCACGACTCCGGCAGGAGGACATTTTTCACCAACGATCCGAGGCCTTCGGTGGCCGTGACTTGCTGCCCGAAGCCAGCCCCGTCGAACACGAATTGCGAACCGTCACCGATCTGGCCCGGGAGCATGGTCTGGACCTGACCGGACTGGTTCCCCTGGGTTACTGGGACTATCCAGGCCTTCGGGAGGTCCGATACCGCATGACCGCCAAGGGAACCTACACCAGCTACGTTCGATTCCTGCATGCCTTTGAGCAGGCTGCGTCCTGGTCGGACGTGACTTACCTCAGGATGGACTCGGCCGACCCGCAAGTGCCCAACGACAAATACGGCGAGCTGACCGTCAGCCTCTATGCGGCTGCTCCGCGCACATCGTTGGCGATGGAGAAGCCCCGGCAATGACCAAGAAGAAAAAGACAATCTATGGCCTGATGCTGGGTGTCGGCCTTCTGGCACTCTTGGTGGATCGCCTGATGACGACCCGACCCGCACAAGCGTCGGCGGCCGCCTCCTCTGCACCGACCCTGCCAGGTGCGACAGCCAATGACCCGAAGGCCAACCCAACCGAACTCGAGTCCGTGGCCGCCGCGCCTTTTCCCCGGGTTAGCGCCGACGGTTCGACCTTGCCGCCCATTCGTGACGCCTTCACGCTTCTACCGGCCGCCGTCGAGGCCTTGGGCGGACAGGGTCAAACCGGCACACGCGGCCCCAACGCACAGTCCAATAACCCGTCCGAGCCCAGCGCCGCCGAGTTTGCCGCCAAGCACGAACTTTCGGCGGTCCTGGAGGCCGGCGGATTCGGCGTGGCCGTTGTGGACGGGCAATGGGTTCGAGTCGGCGATGTGCTGGACGCCTGCAAGCTCGTCGAGATTACAGGACGTCAAGCGATCTTCGAGTGTTTTGATGAATCGGCCGAGTTGGCGGTTCGCCTCCTCGAGGATGAATCGTATGCTCCCTAAAGTACGCCTTGACCCCAGACGATATCCACAACGTATCCAGGGAACCGGCGCCAGCCGAAATACATCTGTCAGCGGGAGCAGCGTCCATGACACGTCGCATTCGAAAAGCTAGAGGGTTTAGTCTCGTCGAATTGGTCATCGTGATTGTGATCATCGGTGTGATCGCAGCCATTGCCGTACCCCGTCTTTCCCGAGGGGCCAAGGGTGCCCGCGATTCAGCCCTGCGCGGAAACTTGGCCGTCTTGCGGAACGCCATCGATCTCTACTCGGCCGAGCATGCCGGGAAATTCCCGACCGTGGGCGGGTTCGTGGCGGAATTGACCACCTATTCGGACGAGGGGGGCACCACCGGCCCAGCCTTGGATGGGGCCACGGGCAAGATTTACGGACCCTACCTCAAAGCCGTTCCAGGCCTGCCCATCGCCGGCGTTGGGACAACGGGCGGCAAGGTCGGCGACACCACCGTGGCCGCCGCGGATGGGCTCGGCGTCGGGTGGATTTACACGGCCCTCACCGGCGACATCGTGGCCAATACCGGAACCGCCAAGGACGAGAAGACTACCCTATACTCGGATTACTAATCCGCCGGGCCGGTTACTCTGTATGCCTCTGGGCCGTCACGTGGAGCGTCTCGCTCACTGGCGGCCCACTTTAATCGGGATTCGACCTCACCGTGAGTCCATCAGCCAAGCAAGTCACTCGCGGGCCCAGCCCGAAGGCACGGCGGCTTGATCGATTCCGGCAGGGACGCTCGTTTACCCTGGTGGAATTGGTGGTGGTGGTCGTCATCATCAGCATCGTTGCTGCCATCGCCGTGCCGCGGTTCAGCCAGGCGACAACATCGGCCACCAATGCCTACCTCGACGCCACAATCGCCGCCGTTCGCCGGGCCATCACCTTTTACTACGCCGAGCACGGGCAATACCCCGGGGCTGACCCCGACACGGGCGTTACCAGTGGGGCCGTCTTTGTGGACCAGTTGCTCCTGTATTCGGACGAGGCCGGTCACACCCAGGCGACCCGGGGAACGCCGTTTATCTACGGTCCTTATTTGCGCGATCCGTTCCCAACCAATCCGTTCAACAAGCTGGACACCGTGGGGGTTAAGGCCACGGCGGCGGGCACCGTGCCCTCCAATTCGACCGGGTGGATTGCCGTCAGATCAAATGGCGACTTCGGCATCAACGCCACCGCCGCCGATCTGGGCCAAGTCACCGTTGACCCGTCCAAGTTCGAGGTCATGGGGGGCGTATGAAACCCATCCGCCTGATAGCCGGAGTAGTGTCGCCGGTCCGGTCAAGGCAACGGCGCCAAGCCCGGGGCATGACCCTCGTTGAGTTGATCGTTGCCGT
>JBHHVM010000041.1:0-13453 GCA_046754265.1 Phycisphaerae bacterium | reverse complement strand
GCCAAAGATCCGGCAGCAGTAATGAGATCCTCCAGCCAGTCCGTCACACCGCTTTTCCGCATATACGGCCTGGTGCGCGGGTGGCGCTACCACGACGCCGCCAAGACGCTTCAAGTGATGGCCCCGTTGTGCGAGGTTCAAGTGACTCCCCGCGACTTTATCCTGCGATCCCAACAACACGCCGCGGCAACCACAGCTTTGCCCGGTATCTACGTGTTGACACGCATGACCATGCCATCCCTCTGGCGGGCCATGGTCTTGCACGCCCGCCGCGTTGCCACCCTGCGCTGCGCTTACGCGGCCATCGGCGTTGAGCGCTACCGCCTGGCACACGGGCGATGGCCCGAAACGCTGGACCCCCTGGCACCCCAGTTCATGGAATACTTGCCCATCGATCCCTTCGACGAAAAACCCCTCCGATACAAACGTACCGACACCGGCGTGATCGTCTACTCGGTCAACGGCGACTTGCAGGATGACGGCGGCGACGTGGAGACGCCCACCAAGCCTCGACGCGACGCCCCCGACGTGGGTTTTCGCCTGCTGGACCCGGATCAGCGGGGGTTCAAGATCGCTGAGGCTGCACCCGTCGAATGATGTTTGGATTAGCCCTGCAAGGCCTGTCGAAAGCGATCGGCCAGTTCATCGGCCTGCCCCGGGGCGTAGGAGCCGGCGTTCCAGCGATAGCCCAGCCCGTCATCTGCGGTTCGGGGGATCAAATGGATGTGAACGTGGGGCACGACCTGCCCGGCGACCGGGCCGTTGTTCTGCAGGACGTTAAACCCGTCAGCCCCGGTGACCTGCACCAGGACGCGCCCCAGTCGCGGCAACAACTCAGCCAGCCCGGCAGCCTGGTCGGCCGGCATCTCGTCGATGCGTCCATAATGCGTCTTGGGGATCAGCAGCAAATGGCCGTCCGCCAGGGGGCCGATGTCCAGAAAGGCAATAGCTGAATCGGTGTCCAGGATCTTGCAGGCGGGAATCTGACCCGAAACGATCTTGCAGAAAACACATTCCGTATCGACCGACATGGCCTGGCCCTCTTCTTGGACGGCGGGGCGGACGATCCGTGCCATGGCCCGGCACGACGGCGTCAGGCAGATTCTTCGTTCGAGGCGTCGGCTTCCACGTCGGCGGCTTCCGCTTTGTCGGTGCTACCGGGCGATTCTTCATCCGCGGGTTTGCCGGCTTTGGCGCTCGTGCCTTTGGACGCCTGGATGGCGGCTGCATAGCGGGCGTCGGCCCGCTTGCGCCGGGCGGTCTTCTCCGGTTTGGTCACCGTGCCGGGGCCTTGTTCGTCGCCGACCAATTGCACGATGGCCAATTGACTGTGATCCCCGATGCGGCGCTCCGCCAGCCGGATGACCCGGGCGTATCCACCGTTGCGATCCTCGAACCGGGCGGCAATGGTGTCGATCAGCCGATGAGTCACGGATTGACCCGTAAAAGCCAGCTTACCCTTGGCATCGCCGCTGCGGTGCCGCCGCCCGCTCGGTGCCCGAAGGGCCTTGCCGCGTTTGACGTCGCTCATCTGGTCGTAGGCTTCCTGGTGCTCGGCCGGCACCAGCGAGCGATCCCCCAACAGCTTATGAATCTGACGGCGGGCGGTGATGCTGCCCTGCCGCGTCTTCTTGGCCAGGGTGATCAGGTGCTCGGCGAAAGGACGCAGGTCCTTGGCCTTGGGCAACGTCGTGCGAACTTGACCGTGCTCGAACAGCGACTGGGCCAAGTTGCGCTGCATGGCCAGACGATGGGCGGAAGTGCGGTTAAGCTTGCGTTGTCGGATTCGGTGTCGCATGACTGCCTCGCGATTCAAGCCGGGGTGCAGGCCCCGGGGTCATAGCTTCAGGAATTCTGCTCCACAGGAATCGAAAAGTTATCCGGCGGCGGCATCGTATTGTCCGGCAACGGCGCGGGCGGCATTGCCTCGGATTCCAGGCTTTCGGATTTCATGCCCAGGGCCAGCCCGTGTTCGGCCAGCTTTCGTCGAATCTCGCGTAGCGAAGTCTTGCCGAAGGCCCGCAACCGGAGCAATTCCGATTCGGTCTTGCTGGCCAGGGCGCCCAGCGTCATGATCCGGGCCGACTCCAGGCAATTGCTGGCCCGAACGCTAAGGCCCAACGTGGACAGCGGCGCATTCCAGATTTTCTCCATCTCCGAATTGACGGCCGGCGCTTCGGTATGAAGTTCCGGCAAGCCACCGCTCACCATTTGGTCGCCCAAGCTGTCGTACAGCACAAACGGGTTGAGGTGCTTCCGCAGAATCTTGGCGGCTTCCACCAGGGCATCCTCGGGGAGCACCGTGCCCCGAGTCCACACCTCCAGTATCAGCCGATCGTAGTTGGTCCGCTGACCCACACGAGTGTCCTCGGTCTTGTATCGAACGCGGAGCACCGGCGAAAAGACCGAATCGACCGGGATGACGCCCAGCTCATCCTCGCCCGATCGGTTTTCGTCCGCACTGGCATAGCCCCGCCCGGTGCGTACCGTCATCTCCATCGTGAATGAGGTCGCTGAGGTCAGCGTGCAGATCAATAGGTCCGGGTTGACGATTTCCAGACCCGCCTCCGCCTCGATGTCGCCTGCCCGCACCTCGCCCGGCTCGGTCCGGCTGACCTTCATGGTCAACGGTGAATCGGTGTCCGAGCGGACCACGATGCTCTTGACGTTCAGCACGATGTCCGTCACATCCTCCAACACGCCGGGGATGCTGGTGAACTCGTGCGGGGCCTCGGCAATCTTGATCTGGGTGACCGCAGCCCCTTCCAGGCTGGAGAGCAATATGCGCCGCAGCGAATTGCCCACCGTGGTCCCGAACCCCCTCTCGAACGGCTCGACGATGAATCGACCGTAGGTATCGTTCGAGACAGCCTCATCCCGCTCAACGGTGCTGGGCAGTTCCAGACCTCGCCATCTTATACGCATGTAGATGACCTCCTTGCGAAT
This sequence comes from Phycisphaerae bacterium, assembly GCA_046754265.1. GTDB lineage: Bacteria > Planctomycetota > Phycisphaerae > UBA1845 > UBA1845 > OFTM209. Next base: position 10,507 of record JBHHVM010000041.1, on the reverse strand, counting down.
CGCCGTTTGGTCTTTCAAAACGCCGATCAGTTGGGCCTAACTTCCTTCGCGCCCCAAACGGGCTAGCGGCTGCACATCTCGATGATTAACTGCGTTTCCACCGGAATCTGAACGTCCTCGGCGGTGGGCAGCGCCGCCACCGTCGCTTCCAGTTTCGCGGCGTCCAATTGGAGCCAACCTTGCACCGGCGGGGCCGAGTCCCCAAAGTTGGCCCGGACAAATTTCTGGCTCTTGTCCGCCCTGCGGACCGCAATGGCGTCGCCCTGGCGGACCAGATAGCCGGGGCAATTGATCTTTCGCCCGTTGACGCAAATATGGCCGTGGATCACCGCCTGGCGGGCCGCCTTGTGCGACGGGGCAAAGCCCAGCTTCCACACGGCGTTGTCCAAGCGGCGCTCCAGAATGCTCAGCAGGGCGTCGCCGGTATTGCCCCGGGCCCGCTCAGCCATGCCGAAGTAGCGCTTAAACTGTTTTTCCAACACCCCGTAATAGCGCTTGACCTTTTGCTTTTCGCGGAGACGCACGCCGTAATCGCTGGGCTTTCGCCGTCGCCAGGTGTGCATCCCGGGGGGGAAGTTGCGCCACTGACGCTCCATGGGGCACTTGGCTGTTTCACAGCGTATCCCCTTAAGCATCAGCTTGACGCCCTCGCGCCGACAAAGCCGACAAGCCGGTCCAATGTATCGAGCCATGGTAAGTCCTTCGTCGCCTGCTTCGCTAAACCTGGTTCCGTATACCGCCGCCTCAGGCCGGGGTTTGGGCTACACCCGGCGTCGCTTGGCCGGCCTGCACCCGTTGTGCGGCAAGGGCGTCACGTCCTCGATGGACTGAATACGCAGCCCCGCCGACTCCAACGCCGTCACGGCCGACTCTCTGCCCGAGCCGGGGCCTTTGACCCGCACCTCCAGCTCGCTGATGCCGTACTTCTTGGCCACCCGGGCACACTGCTCGCCCGCACGCTGGGCGGCAAAGGGCGTGCTCTTGCGCGTGCCCTTGAACCCCACCGTCCCAGCCGACGACCAACACAGCACTTCGCCGTTGACGTCGGTGATGGTCACGATGGTGTTGTTGAACGTCGCCCGAATATGGGCGATGCCCCGGGCCACGTTGCGTCGCACCTTGCGCTTTCCCGACTTTTTAGCCACGATGCATCTCCTTGACGCCCTTCTTGCCAGCCACGGTCTTCTTGGGACCCTTGCGGGTGCGGGCGTTGGAACGGGTCCGCTGCCCCCGGACGGGCAGGCCCCGTCGGTGACGCAGCCCGCGGTAACTGCCGATGTCCCGCAGCCGGGCGATGTTGGACTGCACCGTGCGGCGAAGCTCGCCCTCCACCTTGTAGGTGCGGTCGATGATGCCCGCCACGCGAGCCACCTCGTTCTCGGTCATGTCCCGGGCCTTGAGCTCCCCGTCGATCTGTGCTTCCTTGAGCACCTGCTTGGAGATCGACGGCCCGATGCCGTAGATATACGTCAACGAGGTCACCACCCGTTTGTTGGCCGGTATGTCCACACCCACGATACGGGGCATGCGAAGCCTCCTTAACCTTGTCTCTGCTTATGTCGCGGATTCGTGCAGATAACCCGCACGACACCCTTGCGTTTGACGATCTGGCAGTTCTCGCAGATTCGTCTCACCGATGCTCTGACTTTCATGACCCTTTTCCCTTTGCCGGGGCCTATCAAGGCCGGGGCCCCGCCTTACGGCTCAGTGCGGTTGCCGCCCGTCCGACAGGACGTCGGCCCCATCACGGGTAACCGCCACCACGTGCTCAAAGTGGGCGGCGCATTGGCCGTCCTTGGTCCGTACCGCCCAGCGTTCCCGGCCCGAATAAACCACTTCGGGCCGACCCAGGTTGACCATGGGTTCGATGGCCAGGGTCATCCCTTCGACCAGGCGAAAGTCCGCCTTTTTCTGCTTGCGGTCCACATAGTTGGGCACTTTGGGCTCTTCATGCATGCCCTGCCCGATACCATGGCCCACAAAATCCCGAACCACCGACAAGCCCTGGCCCTCCACATACTGCTGGACCTGGCGGGCCACCTCGGTCCACATTCGACCGGGCTTGACCTCGGCGATGGCCAGCACCAGCCCTTGGCGGGTCACCTCCAACAGCTTGTCCACCGGCTCCGACACCCGGCCGACCGCCAGGGTCCGGGCCGAGTCGCCGCAATAACCATTCAACCGGACGCCGCAATCGACGCTGACGATGTCGCCTTCCCGCAGCACCCGGTCCGACGGAATCCCGTGAACCACTTCCTCGTTGACGCTGGTACACAGCGCCGCCGGAAAAGGCACCTTGGCCTGCGGATTGGTCACTCCCTTGAAGAGCGGAGTGGCCCCTGCTTCGGCAATCATCTCTTCAGCCACCGCGTTCAACTCAGCGGTGGTCGCGCCGGGGACCGCCAACTCCTCCATCCGCGTTAAGATGCGGTGGACCAAGCCGCCGGCGGTCCGCAACAAGTCTATTTCCCGAGGGCTCTTCAGGACGATGCCGCCGTTGCCTTGTGCCGCCATCGGCCTTGAGCCCTTCTTGGTCTTCACCTGGCCACCGCTGTTTTCCGACCCACTTGATCGCGCCGCGACTCGCCAAACCCCGGGTACCGCCCCAGGGGCCATTGGCCGCCTTAGCGAGACCCTTTGATCGCACCCTCCGAGCCCAAGAAGCCCTGGTAATTTCGCATGATCAGATTGGCCTCGATTCGTTGCACCAGGTCCAGGGCCACGCTGACCACAATCAACAATCCCGTTCCGCCCAAGAATGCCGACACGCCAAACGGAATATTCAACCAGGCAGCCACAATCGTGGGAATCAAAGCGATCAACGCCAGGAAGGCCGCCCCCACATAGGTGATCCGCCCCATAACTTTTTCCAGATAATCAGCCGTTCGCTTGCCGGGGCGCACACCGGGGATAAAGCTGCCGTAGTCCCGCAGGTTGTTGGCCATCTCTTTGGGCTGAAACTGCACCGTGGTCCAAAAGTAGGCGAAAAAGTAGACCATGGCCACGTAAACCACCACGTACAGATATCCGCCGGGCATCATGGCCTGGGCCAGGAACGACCAGATGGACCACTCCGTCAATGCGTAAAGCCAATCGAACACCATGCCCGGAAAAATAAGCAGGCTGCTGGCAAAGATGATCGGCATGACCCCGCCGTGGTTCACCCGTAGCGGCAGGTATTGTCGCTGGCCGCCGTAGACACGCCGCCCGCGGGTCTGCTTGGCATATTGAATCGGGATGCGCCGTTGTCCCTGGGTGATCAAAATGGCCCCGGCCACCACGGCCACGAAGGCGACCACCAGGAACAGAATCTTGGGCGGGCCCATGCTGCCCGTCCCACTGGGCCCCACCTTGAAGGTGGCCTGTTGAGCCACCGTCATAATAGCCTGAGGCATGCGGGCAACGATGCCCGCCATGATGATCAGCGAAATGCCGTTGCCGATGCCGTATTCGTCAATCTGCTCGCCCAACCACATCAAGAAAATCGTCCCAGTGGTTAAGACCAGCAAAGACATCATCCAATAGGCGCGGGAGTCTTGAAACGTGGCATACAAAAACCGATTGCTATCCAAGAACCGCATCCAAATGACGGCTTGCACCAGGCACAGACCCACGGTGGCGTATCGCGTGTATTCGTTGATCTTTCGCCGGCCGGTTTCCCCCTCTTTGGAGAGCTTCTCCAGGGCCGGCACCACGGTGACCAAGAGCTGAAAGATGATCGACGCGGAGATATAGGGCATGATGCCCAGTCCGAAGATGGTGGACTGTTGCAAGTTGCCGCCCGTAAATATCTGAAAATACTCCGCCAACTGCCCAAGACCGCCCCCCCCAGCCATGGACGAAGCCATCTTCTCCTGGTTGACGCCCGGCACCGGCACGTAGAATCCGATGCGGTAGATGGCCAGCAGCCCCACCGTAAACAGAACCTTGTTCCGCAACTCGGGAATCTTGAAGATGTTGAAAAAAGTACGAATCATGAGTTTTGTCGCCGCCGGTGCCGGGCCACCGGGTCAGGCTGGGACCGCCTCGCCTCCAGCCGCCTGGATCTTTTCAACCGCCTGCTTGGAAAACTTGGCGGCCCGGACCTTGATTTTCTTGGTCAACTTGCCGTCGCCTAGAATCTTGACGCCCAACTGGAGATTGCGCACCAGACCGACCTCGACCATCAATTCCGGCGTGACCTCGGCACCCGCCTCGAAGCGCTCTTCCAAGGCCCCCACGTTGACCACGCTGTAGGTCGTCCGGAAGTTGTAATTGTTGAAACCCCGTTTGGGCAGCCGGCGAAACAGGGGCATCTGTCCGCCCTCAGCCAGGCCGCGCTGCTTCCAGCCGGCTCGAGAGCCGCCGCCCTTGTGACCCCGACCACAGGTCTTGCCCAGTCCGCTGCCGGGGCCTCGCCCAAAACGCTTCCGCCGTTTGTGACGCCCAGCCAATTTTGTGATGTCTGCAATTTGCATCGTTTATCCCGCCAACTTGACGCCGCGAAGTTCTTCCACCTCGGCGGGGTCCAGCAACCCGGTCAGGCCCACAAACGTGGCTTGCACCAAGTTCTTGGGGCTGTTCGAGCCGTAACTCTTGGTTAGCAAGTCGTGAACGCCGGCCAACTCCAACACCGCCCGGACGCTGCCGCCGGCAATCACACCCGTACCGGGCCTGGCCGGCACCATCACCACTTTGGACGCCCCGAATCGGCCGGTGATGCGATGCGGAATCGTCCCGCCCGCCAACCGAATCTTGGTCAGGTTGGCGATGGCCTTTTTGCGGGCTTTGTCCACCGCCGAGGGGACTTCGGTGGCCTTGCCGTAGCCTAGCCCAACCCGTCCCTTGCGGTCGCCCACCACCATCATGGCCGAGAAGCTGAACCGCCGCCCACCTTTAACCACCGTGGCGCACCGATAAATGTGCACGACGTTCTCGTCGAACTCGCGATCCGCTTCCTTTGGGGCTGGGCCCCTTGACCTGATCATGGACGCTTCATCCTGGCCGCGGGCAACCGACTCCGCCGGCCGACCCGCTTGGAAACCTCATCTAGAACGCCAGACCCGCTTGGCGGGCGGCGTCGGCCAATCCCTTGACCCGACCGTGGTATTTGTAGCCGTTGCGGTCGAAACAAACCCGCTCAATGCCCTTGGCCTTGGCTCGCTCCGCCAAAACCTGACCCACCGTTTTGGCGGCGGCAATGTTGCCGCCGTATTGAATCTGCTCGCGCAAATCTTTGGCCCGGCTGCTTGCATGACACAGCGTCACGCCCCGATCATCGTCGACGATCTGGGCATAAATGTGTTGCAGGCTACGGCTGACCGTCAGCCGGGGCTGCTCGGCCGTGCCGTGCACGTTCTTACGCACGCGACGCTTGCGCCGAACCCGCCGAATCGTCTTGATCCTCTTGCGCTTCATCTCTAAGAACCCATCAACCTGCCGGGCAGGTTTCTTCTCGTTCTGCTAGCCACCGCTGCCGGCAAACGCCTTGCCCGCCTTGCGGATCACGGTTTCATTGTCGTAGCGGATGCCCTTACCCAGATAAGGCTCCGGGGGTCGCAAAGCCCGCACCTGAGCACAAAACTCGCCAAGCCGATGCTTATCCGCCCCGCGGACCACAAACTTGGCGGGCTCGTTGTTGCCTCGGGCAGCCGGCGTTTCGACGGCCACTTCCAGACCTTCGGGGATGGGCAGCGTAAACTGCGGCTTGTCCTTGGATCCCCGGCCCATGAACCCCACGTTGAGCTGCAACGACTGGCCTTGAACCTTGCAGCTATAGCCGGTCCCAAAGATCAGCAGCCGGCGCTCGTAGCCGACGTGGGCCCCGTGGACCATGTTGGCGATCAACGCCCGGCTCAGCCCGTGCAGCGACCGGCACGGCTTCTGGTCGTTGGCCCGGGTGACCACCACCCGCTTGCCGTCATCCTCCACCTTGGCCGAAATGGACGACGGCACCGCAAAGACCAGCGGAGCCTTGGTCTTGGGCCCCGAGACACTGACCTGCGACCCGGCGATACTCACCTTGACGCCGTCCGGCACCTCGATCGGTTTTTTGCCAATGCGCGACATAAAAACGGTTCCCGACTTCCGGCTGGCCGCTACAGTCAATAGACCGTGCAGAGCAGCTCGCCTCCGATACCTTTTTCCCGACAGACCCGGTCACTCAAAATGCCCTGACTGGTCGAGATGATGGCAATCCCCAGCCCGTCCAGCACCAACGGCAAGTCCTTGACCCCCGCGTACTTTCGGCAACCCGTCTTGGACGTCCGGTCCAACTTGTGAATCAGGTCCTCGCCTCGCGGGCCGTACTTCAGGTCCACCCGCAAAAGACCCTGCTTGGTGTCTTCCACGACGTCAAAGCCGTTGATATAGCCCTCGTCTTTGAGCACTTGGGCGATGCCCACCTTGACTTTGGACGCCGGGATGCTGACCTGCGGCTTTCGGCAGCGGACCGCATTGCGGACCCGGGTCAACATGTCGGCGATCGGATCACTCCACATCGGCTATTACCTTTCGTCGGCGAGCCCGTCCCGGGTCGCCTCCGCCTGGCCGGAGTACCGGCCCTGTCCTACCAACTGGCCTTTCGTACGCCGGGAATCTTGCCCTCGCTGGCCAGGTTGCGGAAACAAATCCGACAAATCTTGAACTTGCGGTAAACCGCCCGACCCCGGCCACACAACTGACACCGGCGGACCACCCGACAGGCAAACTTGGGCGTCTGGTCGGCTTTCCACATCCAGGCTTTGGTGGCCATAAACTAAGACCCCTTTTCTTCTTGGCGCTGAAAGGGCATGCCCATCAGGGTGAGCAACTTGCGGGCGTCGGCATCGTTCTTGGCCGAGGTCACAAAAGTGATGTTCATGCCCTGCGTGAATTCCACCTTGTCCAGATCGATCTCCGGAAAGACCGACTGGTCCGGCAGCCCCATCGAGTAATTGCCCCGCCCGTCCAGGCCCCGCGGGCTCAAGCCCCGAAAGTCCCGCAAACGGGGAATGGCCACGTTGATCAGCCTTTCCACAAACTCGAACATCCGCCGCTGCCGCAAGGTGGCCTTGCAGCCGATTTCATAGCCGCTACGCAGCTTGAAGTTTGAGACACTCTTGCGGGCCTTGCAGACCATGGGCTTTTGACCGGTAATCAAAGCCAGATCGTCCATCGCGGCCGGCAGACGCTTCTTCTCCTGCAGCGTCTTGCCCACCCCCATGGAGACCACCACCTTCTTGAGCCGGGGGATCGAATGCGGATTGGTCTGCCCCAACTCGGCGCCCAAAGCAGGGTAAATCTCCTGGACGCATTTTTCAGCCAACGTTTGCACCGTCGGTCGACTCCTGTGCGACCGGGACATCGCCCGGTCCATTCCCATCAGGCGGATCGCTCCGCCCGAGTCACCTCGCTCAACACCGTTCCACTGCCCACGCAGACCCGACGCTTGCTGACCACCTTGCCCTGGGCGTCGCGCTGCATCTCGAAGCGGATGCGGGAGGGTCGCCCCGCCTTGATATCGACGGCAAGCACGTTGGAAACATGGATCGGGGCCTCTTTCTGCAATCGGCCCCCCTGCGGGTTTCGCCGCGACGGCCTGACGTGCCGAAAAACCATGTTGACCCCTTCAACCACCACCAGTCCGCGAAGCGAGTTGACGCGCAACACCTTGCCGCGCTGGCCCCGGTGGTCACCGGAAATCACTTCCACAATGTCGTCCTTGCGAATACGGCTAGCCATAATCGAACGCCTTATACAACCTCTTCCGCGAGGGAGATGATCTTCATATATCCGCGCTCTCGAAGTTCACGGGCCACAGCCCCAAAGATGCGCGTCCCCCTGGGCTCATTGTTTGCATCCAAAAGCACCACGGCATTGGAATCGAAACGGACGTAGCTGCCGTCATTGCGCCGCGTCGCCCGGCGGGTGCGCACCACGACCGCCTTGGCCTTGCGGCGGGTGGAGCGGTCCTTGCGATTGGACCCGCCCGTAAAATCGCTGTTGGGCAACGCCTTCTTGACGGCCACCACCACTTGATCGCCAATGCAGGCGGATTTGAGCCGGCGCTTGCCGTGGTGGGCGGTGCTGCCACCCAGAACGGTGATCACCTGGGCCTGCTTGGCCCCGGTGTTGTCCGCCACATCCACCATGGTCTGCATCTGTATCACAGCTTGTTGTCCTCAACTTGCTTTCCAGCGAGCCTTAACGCCCCAGCCTACCGCCCCGCCGGGGCCGGCTTGATGATCCGCTTGAGCCGCCAACATTTGGTCTTGGAAATCGGGCGGCAGGACATCACCTCCACCAGATCCCCCACCCCAGCCTCATTCTTCTCATCGTGAACTTGCAGCACCGTTCGCCGACGGATGAACTTGCCGTACAGCGGGTGCCGCGTGCTGGAGTCCACCACCACGCGAATCGTCTTGTCGCGTTTGTCCGAAGTCACCACACCTTGACGCATGGTCCTGAGACTGCGAACGCTTGCCTGGCTGTCTGTCTGTGTCGCTGTATTCATCAAGTCTTCCGCTTGGCTTCGAAGCTCCGCCCGAACCGGGTCAACCCACCTCGCCCTAACCGCCCTTGCGGTGCGAGGCCACCGCTTCCAAGTGATACTGCTTTTGCTCGATGCCGGTCTCGCCCCGCTCGGTCAACACGGTCAACACCCGGGCGATGTCCTGCCGGGTGTGCCTGAGCTGATTGGGGTTGGCCAGTTTTTCGGTCACCGCTTGGCCCCGCAAATCGAACAGGTGCCGGCGCATACGGTCCAACTCCTGGTGCAGGGCTTCAGTATTCATTTCCCTCACTTCGCTGACTTTCATCATGGCACCTCCGGCCCGTAACGTCTCTGGGCCCTACAGCCCGTGCCGGCGAGTGACGAATCGCACCCGATAGGGCATCTTGTGGGCCACCCGCATCAGGGCCTGGCGGGCGACGTCTTCTTCCACGCCGCCGATCTCGAACAGGATATTCCCCGGCCTAACGCAGGCCACCCAACGGTCCGGCTCGCCCTTGCCCTTGCCCATCCGCGTCTCCAACGGCTTGGCCGACACCGGCTTGTGCGGGAAGATACGGATGTAAACCTTGCCCTCACGATGCAAAAAGTGCGTGGCTGCCACTCGGCCCGCCTCGATGGTTCGGGCGCCGATCCAGCCGGTGTCCAGCACTTGCAGACCGTACTCGCCGTAGGCCACGGTGTTGCCGCGGTTCGCGTTGCCGCGCAGCGTCCCCCGCTGACTCTTGCGATATTTGACCCGCTTGGGCATCAGGGCCATGAAAAACTCTCCGCGTCTCGACCAGGCTAAACCTAGCCGCGCTTGCCTCGCCGCTCGCGACGATGGCCGCGATCGCCTTCTTCCAATTCCACCTCTTCGCCGTACCGTCCTTTGTACAACCAGACTTTCACGCCGATGGTGCCCTGCTTGGTCCGGCTAATGGCGTATCCGTAGTCCACGTGGGCCTGCAGCGTGTGCAGCGGAATCGAACCGCGAATCTGCTTTTCCTTGCGGGCCATCTCCGCTCCGCCCAGCCGGCCCTTGACCATGATCTTGATGCCCAATACGCCCGTGGACATAGACCCTTCACAGCGCTGCTTGATCACCCGGCGAAACCCGGCCCGTTTCTTCAGTTGCTCGGCAATGGCTTCTGCCACCAGTTGGGCGTCGCTGTCCGGAGATTTGATCTCCACGATGTTGATGTTGATCTTGCGGTCGATCAACTCCTCCATGTCTTCGCGAAGCTTTTCCACCTCCGAACCGCGGGGGCCGATGACCAGACCGGGCCTGGCCGTGTGAATGTAAATCTTCACTTCGTCACGGGTCCGCTCCACTTCCACCCGCGACACCGCCGCATAAGGCGGCTGGCGGTTCATGCGCTGGTCCACAAACCGGCGGATCTTCTGGTCTTCGACCAAAAAATCGCCGTAGGCAGCCTTGGGGGCGTACCAACGCGAACGCCATCCCTCGGTGATGCCGATTCTAAAACCCAGCGGATGGACTTTTTGACCCACAAACAGTCTCCTTCAAATCGGCCCCTGCCAAAACCACTCAGCCGGACCCGATAGGATCGATCTTTACTACCGCGCTTCCAACTCCACGATCAGATGCGACGTTCTTTTGGCGATGGGATGGGCTCGGCCCCGGTCTTTGGGGCGCCATCGCCGAAAATAAGGCCCGCCGTCCACCCGGGCGACAGCCACGTAAAGCCGGCCCATCTCCGCCTCTTGCTCGTCCGCGTTGGCCATGGCCGATTTCAGCACGGCTGCGATCATGCCCGACGCCCGACGGTGATTGAAACGCAACACGTCCAAGGCCGCCTCGCAAGGCAAACCCCGGATCAAATCCATCACCAACCTGGCCTTGAACGGGCTGATGCGGGCGTAGCGGTGCGACGCCCGCCAACTATCTAATGCCAATCCTGTGTCACTCATGATTCACTCGGACTCATCGACCCCGTCGATCAACCCCTCTTGCCGCCCGCATGGCCCCGAAAGGTCCGCGTGGGGCTGAACTCTCCCAATTTGTGCCCCACCATATTCTCCGTGACATACACC
>JBHHVM010000040.1:0-13484 GCA_046754265.1 Phycisphaerae bacterium | reverse complement strand
GAAGGCGCCGCGCTCAGCGAGCAGACCGGCGAATCCCTCAAGTCGATCATCGAGGGTGTGGAAGATACCGCCAAGGGCATCGCCGAGATCGCCACGGCAACTGACGAACAGGCCCAGACCGCCAACGAGGTCAACACCGGCATCCAGAACATCGCTTCGGTGACCGAGAACAACGCGTCGGCGGCCGAGGAAATGTCCGGGTCGGCAGAAGAGCTGTCCGGCCAGGCCATGCAGCTCAAGGACCTGGTCAGCGCGTTTACCGTTGAAGCTGGCGGTCCGAGCAAGGCCAATGCCTAGGCATTGATCGCGGCTGGGGCGGCAGAATCGAGGGCATCTTCGTGGGGCGCCGTCAGCGCGGCATGATGATCTCGCTGCCGCCAAGGCGTGGCCATCCAGTGTCGTGCGCTTGGCTTGGAGAGTTTAGAGCATGGATAGTTTGGGCATCATCAAGCTTACCGACGCTGAGTTCAAGAGATTTGCCGAGCTGATCTACGACCGAACCGGCATTTATCTCGAGGAGAGAAAGCTCTCCTTATTGAGCAACCGTCTGCGGAAACGGCTAAAGGCCCTGAAGCTCAAGACCTTTGCGGAGTATTACGATCACGTGGATCGGCTGTCCGCCACGGACGACGAAATGTCCGAGTTCCTGTCGGTGGTCACCACCAACGAGACCTACTTCTTCCGCAATGACAAGCTCTGGGAAACATTCAAGAGTGAACTGATCCCCGGTTTCGTGCGGTTGAAGGAATCCAAGGCCCGATCGCTGAGAATCTGGAGTGCCGCCGCCAGTAGCGGAGAAGAGGCCTATACCGCCGCCATCAGCTTGCTGGAGAATCTTCCCGATTCCGACAATTGGGACATTCGCATCGTGGGCAGCGACATAAGCCAAGCGGTTCTGAACAAGGCCAAGGCAGCCGTCTACAACGATTACGCGGTTTCCAAAATGAGTTCGGGCCGGATTGCCCGCTGGTTTGATGTGCAAGGCGAAGCGTTCCACCTCAAGCCCGAGGTCAAGAAGCTGGTCAGGTTTCAGTTCCACAACCTTCGGGACAAGTTCCCCGCCGGCAAGTTCGACCTTATCTTCCTGCGCAACGTGCTGATGTACTTCGACACGCCCATGAAGCTCAGAGTGTTGGAGGTTGTCACCGCCGCCCTGGCCCCGGGCGGATTCCTGATCATCGGTGATGTGGACCCGGTGAGTTCCACGGCGGACCTGCGCGACGCCATGTCGCTGGAGAAGGCGCGACCAGGCATGTACCAGAAACCTCTGAACGTGGGCAGCGGTTCAACGGCCAAGCCACTGGTGACCACGTGAGCGCTTTCGTAGAAGTCACTCCCGAGTTGATGGCTGGGTTCCTTGACGAGGCTCCCGAGTATCTGTCCACGCTGGATGAGGGCTTGATGACCTTTGAGGCCCAGGCCGGTGATAAAGGCGTATCCTTGGAAGATCCCCAGGACCAGGAACGCATGAATGGCATGTTCCGGGCGGCCCACAGCCTCAAAGGGCTGGCCGCCACCATGGGGTTCGATGAGATTCGAGACCTGACCCATCTGATGGAGACCCTCTTTGACCACGTGCGGATGGGCAAGCGCGTGCTCAATGCCACGGCCATCGAGACCCTGTTCGGCGTGTTCGACAAGCTGCGGGCGTTGGTGGAAGCCCTGTCGGAGGCGCCGGCCGAGCCATTGACTATTGCCGATGAGCTAGAAACCCTGCAAGCGATTCTCGATTCACCTTCGGGCCACCCCAGCCAAGCCGAGCCCTCCGCCCCGAGCGAGCCTTTGCCCGCTCCGGCCTCGAACGCTCCCGACAACGGCGGTTGCCCGGCGCTGACCAACGCGCTGGTGGACGATTCGGATCTGATGCAACGCTTCGTCGAGGCCAGTCTGGAGACGGTTGAAGGCCTCAACGAGCAGCTCTTGAAATTGGAGAACGCCCCCGCGGATTCGGAAATCCTCAACGAGATATTTCGTCACGCCCATAACCTCAAAGGGGCCAGCGGCGCGGTGGGCTGCAACACGCTGTTTCGCCTGACGCACGACATGGAGACGGTGCTGGACAATCTCCGGGACGGTCAGCTTGTACTGGATGATGATCTGCTGACGGTGTTGTTCCACACATTGGATCGGCTGCAGAAGGACCTAGCCACCATCAGGGATGGGCGGGGAGCCGAACTGACTGCCGAGGGCATTGAAGGCAAATTTAGCCGGTGGTTGGTGGGGGAGGCGCCCAAGGGAGAGTCCGCATCGGAAGCGCCAGCCCAGACCCAGACCGTTGCGGCCGACCCAGCCCCGGGTTGTGACGACCCCGATGTCCTGGTGGTCAAGGTGACGTTTCCCAAGGAAAGCGATGAGGCTGAACTTACTGCCTTCCTGATCCACAATAAGCTGGCCGAGCTCGGCGACATTGCGTTGGTGACGCCCGATCTGGATTCGTTGGATCCTGAGGCCCCCTTGGAGCAAGTGGTCTATCACGTTCATACCAAGGCAGAGGAGCCCCAAGTCGAGGAGCTGGTTCGAAACTATGGCGTTGCCTCCGTCCAGGCAGTGCGTGGCGGGAGTGCTGCGGGCGGAGGGTCCGCTACGTCCGACTCATCCGCAGCCCCGGCCATTGACGTACAGTGTTCTTCCAAAGATCCTGCAACGGCGCCGTCGGAATCGTCGAACGTAGCTTCGAGCCCGGCCGCCCCCGTTCCCGCGATGCCCCGATCGGGCACATCAGGTCAAGCCGCTTCAGGCAAGCGAGCGCCCGCCGGAAAAGGCACAACCGCCGGTGCGGATTCTCCGCCGCTCAAAAAACAGGAAACCATTCGAGTAGACCTGGAGCGTTTGGACCAGTTGATGAACCTGGGCGGAGAGTTGGTCATCAGCAAGGCCCGCCTGGTTCAAGTGGAGTCCAAGCTGGGAACGGCCTTTGCCGGGAAGAGCCTGGTCTCGCTGGCCGACGACCTGTCGGGCAGGCTGCACCGGGTGCGCGAAGCCCTGGAGCAGGTCCGCGGCAGCAACGCGGATCGCCAGGCGTTGCGCTCCATCAACGACGAATTGCTCCACCTGGCCGATGATTATGACCCGGTCCGTCAACTGGCCCACCAGGTCCAGGAATCGCGCCAGGCGATGGCGGATTTTTCCGAGGCGGTTCATGGTTTGAATCGCATTTCCGAGGGGATTCAGAAACGGGTCATGCAAACTCGGATGGTGTCGGTCGGGCCGTTGTTTCAGCGTTTTCGCCGAGTGGTGCGCGACATCGCCAAATCGACGTCCAAGAAAGTGACGTTGGTGCTCAATGGGGAGCACACCGAACTCGACAAGCAGATGATCGACGAGTTGGGCGATCCGCTCACCCACATGATTCGCAACAGTGTCGATCACGGGTTGGAATCACCCGAAGAGCGCCTAGCGGCCGGCAAGCCGGAAGTCGGGCAAGTGGAGCTGAACGCCTTTCATCTCGGGCGGCACATCTGCATCCAGGTCAAGGACGACGGGCGCGGGCTGGATGTGGAGGTCATCCGCAAGAAGATCCCGGAAAAGGGGCTGGCCAGCCCCGTTCAAGTCGAGAGCATGTCTGACAAAGAGGTCATGCAATACATCTTCAAGCCCGGCTTCTCGACCGCCCAGCAGGTCAGCGATTTGAGCGGACGGGGCATGGGCATGGATATTGTCACAAGCAAGATCGACGCCATCAACGGGACGGTGGATCTCGACAGCGTGCCTGGTAAAGGCACCACGGTGACCATCAACCTGCCGTTGACGCTGGCCATCATCCCCGCCCTAGTGGCTCGAATCGGTCAATGCACCTATGCGGTCCCCCTGGAGACGGTCGGCGAGATCATCACCGTACGGAAGAAGGACATTCAGCACGTGCATCGCAAGCGCGTCGTTCAAGTGAGGAACCGCGTGATTCCGGTCGCCCTGCTGGAGCAAATCCTCCACGCCGGACGCCCCGAACTCTACACCGAATCGAAGGATGCCGAGGAAGTGACCCTGGTGGTGCTGTGCAGCCAGAACGACCGAATCGGCCTGGTGGTCGACGAGATGATCGGCCAGGAAGATGTGGTCATCAAGAGCATCGCCACCAATTATCAAAACATCGCCGGTGTTGCGGGGGCGTCGATCATGGGTGACGGATCCGTGGCACTTATCTTGGACGTGGCGGCCCTGAGGGGGATGTTCGCGGAGCGCGGCGATTCCAGTGCCCGGACCGGCCCGGCGCCGGCCATGGACGTTGAAGTTCTTGAACCGGCCATGGCCGGCTAGACGAGGGGAGATCGCGAAATGACACAGCAGGTGGTGGACAATAGTATCGACCTGAGCGATGCCCTGCGCACCGTCTCGGTCAACGCGTCCTACGATGCTTCGCGAGCCCTGTCCAAGTGGCTGCGACGTGGCGTCCGGTTGACGGCTGATGGGTTTGTGAGCGTGCCGCTGACCCAGGTGGCCGGCACCATCCTGCCCAACGAGGATGACGCGGTGGCCGCCCTGCACATGGTGCTGCAAGGTGACATCGAAGGTGACGTGCTGTTGATGTTCCCAGAAGAAGTGGGTTTTTGCCTGGTGGACATGCTGATGGGCAACCCGGAGGGAACCACCAAGGCGTTTACCGACTTGGAGGAATCCTGCCTCCAGGAAACCGCCAACATCGTGGGCACCTCGTTCACCAACAGCTTGGCCAAATGGCTGAAGCTGGAAGTGGTCCCAGCCAGCCCCAGCTTTGTCTACGACATGGCCTGTGCCATTATCGATCCGGTTCTGGCCCGACAGGTCGAGCGCGCCGACGAGGTCCTGGTCGCCAAGACCGAGTTCGAGTTGGACCGCAGGCAGCTTGACTGGGTCTTCTTGTTGTTGCCGACCGCCGATTCGTTGGCCAAGATGGAGCACCGCTGCGAAAGCGATCGGGTACAGCAGAACGCTCTTCACGCTATCGCCGTCAACGGTGCTTTCAACGCCTCGCGGGCCTTGTCCAAGTGGCTGCACCGCGGCGTCCGACTGAGCACCGACGGATTCGTTCGCGTTCCACTGGCCCAGATCAGCCAGATCGAAGACCCCGAGCAGCGGGTGGTGGGCATCCATTCCCGGCTGTCCGATCAACTGCACGGCCACACCCTCCTGGTCATGCCGGAGGAGACGGCCTGTCTGTTGGTTGACGCGATCATGCAGGCCGAGCCCGGCACCACCAAGCAGGTGGATGACATGGCCAAGTCCTGCCTTCAAGAGACCGCCAATATCCTCAGCTCCAGTTTCATGAACTCGTTGGCCAAGTGGCTCGACATAACCAGCGAACCGACCAGCCCCGTGGTGCGCGTGGACATGGCCGACGCATTATTCGACACCGTCGTGGCGGAGCAGGCCCAAACGAGCGACGACGTGCTGGTGGCCAAGTCGGTGTTTAGTGTGGACGGCCAATGGATGGAATGGAATTATTATCTGTTGCCGGGACCCTCTTCCATGCGTTTGATAGAAGCGTCATTCAATGAGTGAGCAGACCTCCCAAACCCATCGAATCGGCATCGCGGAGATGGCCGTCGCCAAGCCGCCCGACAGCATACGCACGGTGCTGGGATCCTGCGTGGGCGTCGTCCTGTTTGATCCGACGGCCAAGGTCGGGGGCATGTGCCACGTGATTCTCCCGTCCTCCGACGGGGGCAAGGGTGAACCGGGCAAGTTTGCGGATACCGCCGTGGACAAACTGCTTAACGATGTGATGAAGGCAGGATGCAATCAGCGCCGGATTACGGCCAAGATCGCCGGGGGGGCGTCCATGTTCGGCGGCAACGTTGACAGTGGACTTGGGGATAGGAACGTCGTTGCCGTCAAGGGTCGTTTGGACCACCATGCCATCCGATTGACCGGTGAGGACGTGGGTGGAACCAAGGGGCGCCGCATGGTGTTGAATCCCGAAACCGGAGAGGTCGAAGTGCAGATTATCGGCCAGCAAGCCAGGGTCCTGTAAGACCGGACCCGATCGTCTGAAAAGGAGAAGCCCGTGGCCACGCGATTTCTCATTGTAGATGATGCGAAGTTCATGCGTCACATGATCAAGTCCATACTCACGGGGCTGGGGCATGAAGTGGTCGGTGAGGCGGCGGACGGTGAAGACGCCTGCCGGCAATACGATGAGCTCAAGCCCGACGTGGTGACCATGGACCTGATCATGCCCAAAATGGGCGGGCTGGACGCCTTGAAGGGCATTCGTGAAAAGGACCCCAACGCCAAGGTGGTGGTCATATCCGCCATCGATCAGCGAGGCCCGTTGATGGACGCCCTCAAGCACGGCGCCGCCGATTATCTGGTCAAACCCTTTGAGAAGGAACGGGTCGAAGAGGCGATCACGCGGGTAATGGCTGGGTAGCCAGTTGCATCAATTCGTTAAGCATGGCGTTGGGAATGTCGGGCAGCCCCACCACGCGATCCACACATCCCGTTTCGTATGCGGCTTTGGGCATCCCGTAAACAATTGAAGTGGCCTGGTCCTGGGCGAGCGTCCGGGCTCCATGCTTTTTGAGAAGCTTGAGGCCCACGGCCCCATCGAAGCCCATGCCGGTCATGACCACGCCGACCGCACGATGGGGGGCGGCGTTGGCCACCGATTCAAAGAGCACATCCACCGATGGCCGGTATCCCGACACCTTGGGGCCGTCATCGACTGACGCGAAATACTGCATCCCCCGTTTGAGTACGCGCAGGTGCTTGTCGCCCGGGGCGATCAGGGCCATGCCGGAGCGGAGCACATCGCCGGTTTGCGCTTCAGCCACGGCGATCTTGGACGTCTCGTTGAGGCGATCGGCAAACGGTCCGGTAAAATCGGCCGGCATATGCTGGGTAATCACCATGGGTGGAAAGTCGGCCGGGATGGCCGGCATCATCTTGTGCAAAGTGGCTGGACCCCCGGCGCTGATGCCAATGGCCACCAGTGCGTGTGGCGGCAGATTCGAGGCCGGCTCCACCTCGGCGATTTTGGGCGGCGCCTTGCCCAGGGTTTTGGAGTTGGCTTCAGCCGCGGTCAGGACCGCCCGGACAACCTTGGTTCGGAACGAATCCAAGGTCGCGGATCGTTCGCCCAACGGCTTGGCCACATAGTCGACGGCACCGGCCTGCAAGGCGTCCAGCGTGGTGCGGGCGCCTTTTTGGGTCTTGGTGGACACCATGACCACCGGTAGGGGGCGCCGTTTCATGACCGTCTTGAGGACGGTCAACCCATCCATCCCCGGCATTTCCACGTCCAGCGTCACCACGTCGGGCTTGAGTTCCAGGATACGCTCCAGGCCCTCAATGCCGTTTTGGGCCGATCCCACGACCTCGATGCCGGGGGTATGGGCCAGAGCATCCTTGAGCATGCTGCGCATGAAGACCGAGTCGTCGACGACCAGAACGCGGATGATTTTTGGGGGCATGAGATTGTCCACATTGACTCGAGGAAACAGCTTATCGGCCCAAGAAAGACCGGTTCATCTTATCCTAGTGATATCGTTAGACTGGGCTTGGGCGTTGAGTGAATCTGTGCCGTTATCGGCCCGGAATGTCCAAAAAAAGTGGACCGGCCCGGACCACACCGGCCATCTTGCCGGGCGTCAATCCGCTCACGGAACGATCCGGCCTTGGCCGTCGATGGCGTAGGATGTGTCCCGCCAGACGATCCGGCGACGCACCACCAGCCACCACCACGACCGGGCCAGGATGAACATGACGAGCGCGACCGAGACGGGGTACAGGGTCAGATAGATGCGTTTGCAACCTCCCATGCCCCAGAACCGGTAGCTGGCGGCGAGCATCAGGAGCAGGTGGGCGGCGCACAGGGCGACTGCCGCCTTATAGGCGGTGGTCAGCGGTGAGCCGGTCCATGACAAAGCCAGCCCCACCGCAACCCCGTAGGGAAGTAACGAACCGAGCATGAGCCAGACGATGCTCAAGCCCAGCTTGCCCCCGCTGCGTAGGGCCCCCACGTAAATGCGGGACCAGCCGTTCAAGACCGCCCGGAATCCTCGGTACATGCGGACCGCAACCAGGTCCCGTCCTGAAGCGACCCAGCATGGCACCCCGGCCCGCTTGGCACACTCAGCCAGAGGAATGTCCTCGATGATGGCGGATTGCACAGCCTGGTGCCCGCCGATGCGGTGGTAGGCCCGCCGATCAAAGAGCAAGAACTGCCCATTGGCAAAGGCCAGCCGACGGCTTGCATCGTTGACCCGGGGTGATCCGAACCACAGGGCGATGATGGCGGCGCACAACGGGATGGTCAGGTGCTCCCAGAATCCCCCCGGAGCCTGGCGGGGCCAAAGGGTCAACAATTCAACGTTGCGACGTCCGGCTTCGGCGAGCGCGGTCTTGATCGCCCCGGGTTCCAGCACGCAGTCCACGTCCACAAACAGCAGCCAGTCGGCCTCGACGGATCGGGTGGCCCGCCACAGGGCGTGCGACTTGCCCATCCATCCCGGCGGAAGATCGTCGATGTGCTCCACGCGCAGGCGGGCGTCTGTCCGTTCGATGCCCCGGGCTACCGAAAGGGTTTCGTCCTCGCTACGATCGTCAACCACCACGACGGAAAGGTCGCCGTGGTCCTGGTCCAGCACGCGCCGGAGGCAGTCGGCCAAGTCGGTGGCTTCGTTTCTGGCTGGAATGACGACGCATACCGACTCTGAGTCGGCTGCGAGCGTGGTGTCAGAGTCCGGCCCGGACCCGAGTTCAAGGAACAGCCCGTCCCGCCGGGCCCGAGCCTGAGCAACCAACAGACCGCCCCACACGGCACACAGGCCGCCCCAGGCGACGAACAAAACTGTCATTCCGTTAGACACGGAGCGTCCTCAGAAACTCGACGGTATCCTCAGCGTCTTCTCGAGCAGGTGGGGGTCGTCGAGAAGAAAGTCGTCCCAGCGTATTCGCTGCGTGCCGCGCTTGCGGGGTTGGCCGGCGCTGAGTATCCCGGTAGGGGCCAGAAGATACCCTTCGCGCCGGCCTGCGTTGTGAACCAGGCCGTCGGGCCCGAACATGCTGCCGATACCGTCGCCGAGTTTTAGGCGATCCAGGGCGTCGTAATCTCGAATCCCATACATCAGGTCTTCAACGATCTGCATCGAATCGAGCCGGCCCGAGTCGATGAACTTGACCTGATCCACTTCGTGATAACCCGCAGCCAGAAGCACCAGGGGTTGCGAGGCGACCGATGCCGGTGTGAACGTGTCGATCACGATGACGTCGTGCTTACCGGGGATGTGCCGTTCGACGGAAAACTGCTTACCTTCGAGGGGCGGGCCGAACTCGCGCCGCGCCGCGGCCTCCAATTCCTTCGAGACGAAGACTTCGTGGGCGCATCCACAGTTCAATGATGACTCGACTATGGCGGGCTGATCCTGGGCGTCCAACGTAATCCGCAACGTGCCTCCATCGATGGGCCCCGCTGCTGGGTCATCCTCGATCATGGGCGGCCTTTCCGGGAACCACCAGACGTAATTGACTTGGAGGTAGGTGCGGTCGTTAATCTTGGCCTGCGAAGCGAAGGTGTACACCACTGGGTCGGACGGCTCGATGCCCACCTCGATTTGCCCCCATGTGCCCGATAGCCGAACCGCGCCGATGCGGTCGTCATCTCGGTCGTAGGCCCGCTTTTGCGGCCATTCGACGGCGATAAGAGGTGCGAACCGCACGATCGAGGACATCAAGTCATGGGCCGGAGGTCGCCATAGTGCGACCCGATCAAAGGTCTTCTTGGTTTTGGCGGCACGCTTGGCAGGCAGTTTCGATTCTTCCCGGGCCACACCCGCCCAGGCGGGAATGGCGCCCCAGAACAACAGGCTCTGACGGCCCACCCGTCCGCGATCATCCGGGAGTGGTTCGACACCCGCCCGGATGGCTTTCAACTTGCTCCGCAACTTGGCCTGGGGGATACGGTTTATTTCGTCCAAGTCACGTTGCAAAGCCTCGTCCGCCAGGAGATTGAACCGGCGGGTCAAGGCGGCTGAATCGACATCGACTTCCGCCCTGACCGCCAACGCATCGCGCCCCGACTGCGGCAGCCGTTCGATCTCGTTGGCGGTCGATGCCTTGGCTTGCAGGTTGGCCCTTCGAAAGACGTGGCCGGTCAGCCGGCGCAGGGCAGCCTCATCGGATTGAGCGAGGGCTTCGTCCAGGTCGCCCAAGGTGGCGGCATTGAATCGATAATAATGTGAGGCGCTTGTGCGACGGGCAGCGGCATCGGTGACCGCATATTTCTGAGCATAGTAGGCCACGGCCCGGTCGAATGTCGCGGGGGCACACCCCGACAGGAGATAGAGGAGCGCACAGGCTGTCAACCACGAGCCAGGTCTAATTGAACGGATGATGAGGTTTTCCATCGGACTGTTCCTCTAGGCGTTCAATACAGCGAAATCGGGGGTAGGCTGTCGGGCTCATTCATGGGAGCCGGCGAATCGAGGCCGGGCTGACCGAAAACGGCGGGCGCGTCGGGCGGTGGTTCACAGATCCGCACCGCATCTCTTTCTCGCACATTAAGCAGCAGGACCGTAGGGTCCAATCGTGAAAACACCAATCGGCCTCGTTTTCCCGTCGGGCCGTATTCTATCGAAGGTTGATCGGCTCCATCCTGGGCCGTCACGCCGAACACAAGCCGGTGACCATGAGGGTAATACCGGAGTCTCCGGCCCACGGCAACGTTCAGCTCCAGGCAGCAGCCGAAGAGCGTGTTGCCATACCCGCTAAGGTGTACGGCCTTGGGAAATACGAGCGTCTGCAACCGGGCCAACTCCTCCGCGCCCAGGGCCATGCCGCCGTAGTGGATACCGCCAATGCGTTCGCGATCGTCGGGTGCCATCGCTTCAGAAAGCGCCCGGATCACAATGGGCGTCGAGAAGATCACCCCAATGGGCTGCGTTCGCACCACGGCCAGGGCCTGGTCGACCACGTGTCGGAGGTATCGGTCGGCGGCGAAGCTGCCGGGTGCCATTTTCCTGGCCCATCCGGCGTCGAAGTCAACCATAAAGGGCGACATCGATCCGGTCGCCCGGGCGATGGCGTCGGCAGCGCGGGCGATGATATGAGGCCCACTGGGACCCACGTAGAGCCAGGGTGAGCCGGTGGGAAAGCCAACGTGTCGGGCCGCTACGACAAAGGGCTCGACGAACGCCTCATGAAACTCGGCGTCCGAATAGGCCGTCCACACGGGCCGACCGAGCGTGCCGCCGGTTTGAGCGACAATAAGTTCGGAGTGCTTCTCGAGCATCGACCGCGGAAGAAAGTCAACCAACGGCCTATCGGCCAACACCTCGGGGTCCATGGTGCCCAGCCGGTGAAGGTCTTCGACCGCCCGGATTTCCTTGCGGGGGTCGAAGTCAAACCTTGCAGCCCGCTCGAGCCAGTAGGGCGTGCCCCATCGCGGGTCAAAGTGAACCTCGAGCACTTGCCCGAGGCGGGTTTGCACGTCAGCAGTGACACGGTCGTCATTCATGTTGACCGGCCGGCAATAGTCGTTGCTGTCGCAAATAGGTCACCACGGCTCCGGCGACCTCCTCTTCGTGCCCGCGAAAAAAATGCTCCCCAGCCGTCAGCAGAAGGCGGGTCTTGGGCTCTGGCAGGGCGTCGACCCATTCGGTGACTTGATCGACCGTACACGTAAAGTCGTTGGGGCTGTGGATCACCAGCACAGGCCCGGGGCACTGGCCAAGCTCGTCGAAGGCGTGCTGTTTCACGTTCGGAGAGATCAGCACGATGGCCCGAGCGTCGGCACCGGGCAGGTTGCGAACCAGCGCCCAACACCCGAAACTGTATCCGACCAACACGCGGGGAAGGTGGCACCAATCACCCAACGCCTTCAACGCACATCCGGTGTCGTCAACCCAATCCGATTCCAGATCACAGCTCCCGTCCCTCCAAAAAGCCGACATGGCTGTGGACCAGTCTGCGGTCGTGCCTTCACGGGTTCCGACACCGCTGTAGTCAAAGGCCAGGGTCACCGCCCCGGCGCCAGCCAGGGAATCGAGCACCGCGCTGACCACGTTGTTTCGCTGATCGCCGCCCAGGAATGGATGCGGGCCGGCGATCAGGGCGCAGCAAGACGGCTCACCGAAGGGGTAGGCCAGAATACCCTCCAAGGTCCGGTGAGCCCCCTGGATGCGGACGATCTCTTCGCAGATGTCCGTGCCGATCAACATGGGCTCGCGGTGGGGCGGTGGGCGACCGGAAACTCCTTGAGGAATTCGTCGATGATGGGGACCATCTTCAAGGCCCGCTCGACGTCGCCGGTCATTTCCGCGCTGCCGTGGTAAAAAACGTCCTGCAGCGGTTTTTTTCGGGTGACGACATTCTCGAAGTCTTCATAAGACAGACGATACTCGAACTCTTCGACCAGCTCGGTCGGAGCCCGCCGGGTCTCCTCGAGGCGGCCCCCCTCAAAGCGGCAAACCCCCTCCCATTGAGATGGCCCGGTAATCGTATAGCGAACCACGGCCGTTAAGGCTTCGACCTGGGCGACCTTGGAACGGGGAACGGTCAACGGCAGGAACTCCTCGAAATACCATCGCGGGTCGATTTGTCCACCGGGTAAACGTGGGTTGCCAAGCTTGGCTGGGGTCCGGCACCAGTTCGACTCTTGGGCATAGCCCAGGCATCGAAAGAAGGACTCGCGGTCCACCAAACGCCGATCGGGAGGCAGGTCGCCGGTGAGATGGGACTCGAAGTCCAATCCATGGCGGAAGTAGTCCAAGAGGATGTTGCCCAGCGAGTAGAAGATGTCCTCATAGTGATTAGCATCAGCCAGCGGCCAGGTCTCGTCGCTGAATCGGCCGCCGCCGATGTCAAAGTATTCCTCCAGCCACTCTTTGACTTCCTGATGGCTGGGCGGATGCGGATTGGTGATGTGGTGTACCGAGCGCCCCGCGGGCGGATGCAGGCACAGGTGGGCGATGTGTCGGGCGGCCCAGTCGATGGGCACGACGTTACAGGTGGCATCGCTTCGGCCCAGGATTCGTAAGGGAATCTGATGACGGTCCGCATCAGGATTGCCCTTCGTCGCCCGGGCGAGGATTTCGGTGGCCCGAGCGACAAGATACAGTCCGGTTATGGCCGTGGCCCGGCCCGTGGTGGTCTCGCCGAACAGAATCGACGGGCGACACAGCGTGGCGGTCCGATCGGGGGTCCACCAATTAGAGACCAGCTGCTCCGCCTCCCATTTGGATCGTTCGTAATCGTTGCGAATCGGGGGGCGCTGCGGGGAGATTCGTTCGGGAATGGAACCGGTTTGGGCCCCACACACGTAGGCGGTGCTGACCAGGACGAAACGTCGAACGCCTGCCTGGTCGGCCAGATGCAGCAGGGCCTGCGTGCCCTCGACGTTCGTGCGGGCCGGCTCGCCCGACCCGTTGGCGTGGAACACCGTGCTGCCGGCCGCGTGCAGAATCGCGCGGACCCCGGCGAAGTCCGCCGCTTCGAGCCGGTCGGGCAGTTCGCCTTCGACGGGCACGACGCGGGCGCCGGCAATCAACGCAGCCAAGTCCAGCCCCAAG
>JBHHVM010000039.1:0-13558 GCA_046754265.1 Phycisphaerae bacterium | reverse complement strand
GTGGTCTGTTCGGGTTCGAGTTGGAACTCTTCGGAGAGGGTCACGCCGATGCGTTCGGGGCCGAGCAGGGGCCAGAGTTTGAGCTGGTCTTCCAGGCGGGGGCAGGCGGGGTAGCCGAAGCTGTAGCGCGATCCCTGGTAGCGTTGCTTGAACAGGCCTTGGAGTTCGCGGGGGTCGGAGCCGGCAATGCCCAGCTCGGCGCGGATTTGTTTGTGCAGGTATTCAGCCAAAGCCTCGGCGGCCTCGACGCCCAGGCCGTGCAGGTGCAGGTAGTCGGTGTAGCGGTCGTCCTCGAACAGTTCCCGGGCGGCTTCGCTGGCCCGTCGGCCCATGGTCACCACCATGAAACTGGCCACGTCGTATTGACCGCTCTCGACCGGGCGGAAGAAGTCGCTCAGGCACCAGTAGGGCGCCTTGCGTTGCCGGGGGAACTCGAAGCGCCCGATTTCCCGCCACTTGTCGGGCGGCAATGAGTCTTGGCCGTTGGGCAACACGCCGTCGGTCAGCCGATCGGTGCCGTAGACCACCAGCATGTCACCGTCGGCCTGGACGGGCCAATAGCCGTAGACCGCTTGCGGTTGAAGAATGTCCTGCTTTTGGCAACGGGCGACCAGCTCGCGGTAGACGGGGCGGACCTCGTTGTTGAGGTAACGATTGAACTCGTCGACGGGTCGGCCCGCTTTGCGGTATTGCCATTGCACCTGGAAGAGCATGTTCTCGTTGAGGTAGCCCAACACCGAGCGGAGTTCGACTTTGTTGACCACCTTGGCCCCCCAGAAAGGTGGGGTGGGGATGGGCACGTTGCGGGTGATGTCGCTATGGGCCGGGGTGGCCACGGGGCGACAGGGCGGCGGTTCGGGCTCGGGCTTGGCCAAGCGATCGGGCCCGGCCACGGCTGCCCTGGCTGGGGGAACTTCGACGACTTCGCCGGAGACCACTTTGTCCATCAGGTGCAAACCGTCGAAGGCGTCCTTGGCATAGTAGAGCGGGCCGACGTATTCGGGGCGCAGGTCGCGCTCGACGTATTTGCGGGTCAGGGCTGCCCCGCCGAGCAGCACCGGCGGATTGGTGCCGCGTTCGTTCATCACGGCCAGGTTTTCGCGCATGACCACGGTCGATTTGACCAGCAACCCGGACATGCCAATGGCGTCGGCATTGTGCTTTTGGTAGGCATCTAAGATGGCGCTGATGGGCTGTTTGATGCCCAGGTTGTAGACCGTGTAGCCGTTGTTGGTCAGGATGATATCCACCAGGTTTTTGCCGATGTCGTGGACGTCACCCCGCACCGTCGCCAAGACGATGCTGCCTTTGCCGGTGCCTTCGGTCTTGTCCATGAGCGGTTCGAGGTAGCCCACGGCTGCCTTCATGGTCTCGGCGCTTTTGAGCACGAAGGGAAGCTGCATCTGGCCGGCCCCGAACAGATCGCCCACCGTTTTCATGCCATCCAGCAGGATGTCGTTGACGATATCCAATGGCCGATAGGTGGTCAGAGCTTCGTCCAGGTCCTCCTCCAGCCCGGTGCGGTCGCCGTCGATGATGCGGTGCTTGAGTCGCTCTTCCACGGTCTTGGGCACCGGCTTGGCCTGCGACTCAGTCGCTGTGTCGTCGGTGAACAGGCCCAGGTACTTCTCCAAGGGGTCGTAGTCGTCGCGGCGGCGGTCGAAGATCAGATCCTCGGCCGTCTGGCGTTTGACCTCATCGATCTTGAACAGCGGAACGATACCCCCGGCGTGCATGATGGCCACGTCCAGCCCTGCTTTCCGGGCGTGGTGCAGAAAAACACTGTTGAGCACCTTGCGCAGGGGCGCTTTGAGCCCGAAGCTGACATTGCTCAGCCCCAGCACGGTATGCACGCCGGGCAGCTCGGATTTGATGCGGCCTATCGCCTCCAACGTCTCCAGGGCCAGGCGGCGATCATCGGGGTTGCCGGTGCAGATGGTGAAGGTCAGCGGATCGAAGATCAACTCGCCGGGTCGAATGCCATGTCGTCCACAGGCCAGGTCGGTGATGCGTTTGGCGATTTCCACCTTGCGATCGACGGTCTTGGCCATGCCCTCTTCGTCGATGGTCAGGGCGATCAGTGACGCGCCATGGCGCTTGGCCAGGCGGCAGAGGGCATCCAGCTTGTCTTGGCCATCTTCGAGGTTGATGGAGTTGATGATGCACTTGCCGCCGGCCAGCTTCAGGGACGCTTCGATGGCTGGTACTTCGGTGCTGTCGATGACCAGCGGGACAGTGGCTTCGGTGGCGAAGCGGCGGATGATTTCGGTCATGTCGGCCGTCTCGTCGCGGCCCACGTAGGCGGCACAGACATCCAGGCAGTGCGAACCGGCTTGGACCTGCTGCTTGGCCATCTTGACCATGGCGTCATAGTCTTGGGCGGCGAGCAGTTCCTTAAACTTCTTGGATCCGTTGGCGTTGGTCCGCTCGCCAATGGTCATCACCGAGTTGTCCTGATCGATGGTCACCTGTTGGTAGAGGCTGGACACCGACGCCTCCAGGAAAGTTTCTCGCGGTTTGGGCGCCCGGTGGCCGATTTTTTCGACGACGGCCCGGAGGTGTTCCGGCGTGGTGCCGCAGCAACCGCCGACGATGCCGACGCCGTCGACCTCGACGAACTCCGCCAGCCAGCGGGCCAATTCACCGGGCGTCAAGGGGTAGTGGGGCTGACCGTCAACGACCTGCGGCAGCCCCGCGTTGGGCTGCACGAGAATGTGCCGATCACAGGCCCGGCTCAGGTAGCGTATGTGCTCGCTCATCTCCTGCGGGCCGGTGGCGCAATTCATGCCGATGATCTTGACTTGCGGGTATACCTCCAAGGCGGTCAGGGCAGCGGCCATCTCGGTGCCGAGCAGCATGGTGCCGGTGGTCTCGATGGTGACCGAACAGGCGATGGGCACTTCACGCCCTACGGCCTGCATCGCTTGGAGGCAGGCCACGATGGCCGCTTTGACTTGCAGGATGTCCTGACAGGTTTCGATGTTCAGCACGTCGGCGCCGCCTTGAAGCAGACCACGGGCCAACGGTTCATAGGCGGTCAGCAAGTCGTCCCAGGTGGTTTGCCCGATGGAGGCCAGCTTGGTTCCGGGCCCCATCGACCCGATGACAAAGCGGGGCTTGTCGGGCGTGGCGCATTGGTCGCAGGCTTCGCGAGCCAGGGCCGCCCCCAGACGGGCTATTTCAAGGCACTGATCTTGCAGACCGAAATCGGCCAACACCGAGAGGCTGCCTCCGAACGTGTTGGTCGTCACGCCGTCGCACCCCAGCTCCAGGAACGAGAGGTGCAGATCGCGGATCACGTCCGGGCGGGTCAGGTTGAGGACTTCCAGGCAGTTTTCCAGGTCGCGGTAATCCGACAGCGGCAGGTTGCGGGCGTGCAGGCCGGTGCCGATGGCGCCATCCAGCACCAGAACCCGCTTAGCCACCGTTTCCAAGAATCGCGATTCCACGACTATCTCCTGCGCCGTTAGGCGTAACGGGTCATGTTATGAAGTCCCCGACCCCCAGGCAAGTCGTGAATCGCTTGGGCCTGCGGTCTGTATCGGTACAATGGCGCCATGTCCCTGGAGAATATTCGCCGTCGGCTCGAAGCGCTGAACAGGCAGCCCTTGCCGACGGAGTTAGGCTCGGAAGACACGGCTTCGAACGCCCGCCACCGTGTTGGGGCTCGCACCGATCTGGAAGCGCTCATCGACGGTTCCGAGTGGGAGGCACCGGCCGGTCCTTGCTATCGCGTCCTGAGACGGCTGGCCCGATCGTGGCCAAGCCGGCCCGACATCGGCGCCCGATTGGGCGGCGCGTTGCACGGCACCGACCCTGGGGATGATCGACTCGACCCCGACCTGGTGGCCTGCGTGGAGGCTGGTGTTGAAGCGCTGTTGTTTGTGGATCTGGAAACGTGCGGATTCGCCGGCACGCCCGTCTTTTTGGTCGGCACGTTGTATCATGACGGCACCGATCTGATCGCCGAGCAGTTGTTGGCCAGAACGTACGAGGAGGAGTCCGCCATCGTGGCCCGGGTGGCCCAATTGGCCGCCGATCGACGCTTGCTGATTACTTTCAACGGCAAGACCTTCGACTGGCCTTTTCTAAGGGACCGGGCGTCGGTCCATCGAATCGATCTGGTCGAACCGGTCCATCACTGCGATTTATTGCACGTCGTCAGGCGCCGGTACCGCCATATACTGCCGGACTGCAAACTGCAAACGCTGGAGGTGTTCGTGTGCCGCCGCCGCCGTCAAGGCGACATCGCCGGGGCCGACATTCCCGCCGCCTATCATGACTACGTGCGGACCGGCGACGCTCGACTCATCAAAGAGGTGGTGCATCACAACTATTTGGACTTGGTGACATTGGCCGACCTGCTGATCGACCGGCTGGGTGGATAGGGGTGGGAGACACGGCAACCGAGGCTGGGACGATCACATGCCGCGATGCGGACGGCCTCGTTCCAAGACACGAACCGTCAGCGCCCGGTCGTTTGCCACACAACGTCCGACTCGACTACGTGCCGGGCATGGTGGCGTCGATGGCGCTGTATAAGCCTGAGACGTGGGTGCCGAACTGGGTCAGGGCTGCGATGGCGAACAAGGCAATGAAGGCCAGCATGACGGCGTACTCGGTCACCGACAGGGCTTCTTGGCAGCTTAGGAACGTCTTGATTTTCTCGATCAGCGCTTTCACGGGAATGCCTTTTCCCTTGCAGGACTTCGCTTATCCTGACCGCAGTGTCCGTCGCGGCTGGCCTCACGTATAGGCCTATGGTTACAACCTAAGAAACAATTCTGGTGCGGGCAAACGACCGTGCCCTGTTGATCCCACTTTTTAGTTAAAGTTCGGCCGACTCGGACCGTCTATTCGTCCCGGTTATCGGTCCAAGGCGTCCACCAAGCCAGGCGGGCCTTTCTTGAATCGAGATAACGGTTCGGTCGCCGTGCCGCCCGACCGATAGATTAGAAAATGTCTCCTCGAGCCAGGACGTGCGATTCGGGGATTCGTCCGACGAATTATTGAACGTGCGGGCCGAGCCTATATCCTTAGCTGGAGCATCAAGTGCCGACGGGCAGAACTCGATTGGTCAATCGCCTTGCGGCGGCTGTGCTGATGCTGTTGGCCACGGTGACCATTGCTGCTGTCGCCCTGCACGGGTGGCAGATGCACGCCACGTCTGTGACCGTGCAGCGCGAATCTCTCAATTCCATCGCTGTATTGGGCGCCGCCCAACTAAGTGACGCCGTCCGGGATATCACTTCCGGCGAACAAGTTGACGAATCTTTGATTCAGCGGTTTTCCCGGTGGAGCACCGTGGCCCTGCGGCAACCGCGCGTCTTGGCTGCGGTCCTTCGCAACCCGGAGGGGCGGGTGCTGTCCTCGGTGCCCTCTGAAGCAGGTCAACTCGACGCGCTGGCTTTGCTGCCCGTGGGACGGCGGTCGTGTATCGCTCAGCAAACTGGCATGGGGGGCGACTCCCCGACCGCGACGTTGCTGGCCTCTCATCCCATCTCGGTTCCCGACGAGGGTACGTTGCTGGGCGACGTGATCGTGGTGGCGTCAACACCCACGATGGTCTCAGCCTGGGCGATGTGGTCGTTGACGTTCGGGTTGCCGCTGGCGGTTGTGGCCTCGCTTGGATTCGTGGTGGGCTTGCGCTGGCTTCGGCGCCGGGTCCATCAGCCCTTGGCTGACCTGGTACGCCGGTCTGATGAAGATGAAGCCCAGTGGCTGGCACGATTGCCGATTGACCGGCGAGACGAGCTGGGACGCATTGCCCGTGGAACCGGGGCGCTGGCCGATGAATTGCGGGAGCTTCGCAACGAACTGGCCGATCTTCGGACGACCGTGGATGTTCGCGTGGCTGAGCAGACCCGGGCCATCAACGAGCAACTGAGAAACGCCCAGCGGCAAGTTTGGCAGGATCCGTTGACGGGGCTGGGCAACCGCAGGCTGCTGGACGAACGTCTGGAGCAGGTATTCAAGGCCCAAGGTCAGGCCAGCGCGGACCTGGTGGCCATCATGTTCGACATCGACCATTTCAAGGCCCACAACGACACGATGGGTCACGCCGCCGGCGACGACCTGTTGCGCTTCTTCGGGCAACTGCTGAGAGGTTCCCTGCGGCAAACCGACCTGGCCTTTCGATACGCGGGCGACGAGTTTCTGGTGCTGCTCACCCAGACCCTCGAGAAGGATGCTCTCCACTTGGCTGAACGCATCGTTCGGCTGTTTGCCCAACAGACGTCGCTGCTTGAGACCACGCCCCAACCCACGCTCAGCGCCGGCATCGCCGCGTTGACCCAATGCGGGGCACCCTCCGGGCAAAGCCTGGTCCAGGCGGCCGACGCGGCGCTCTACTGCGCCAAGGCAAAGGGCAAGAACAGCGTCAGCGTGGCCCGGCGAGGTGCCGTTCCCGTGGGGATGTGCTCAGCGATACCCGCTTGATGTCGCGCAGCCGGAATGCGGCAATCGATCTCGTTTGCCAACCCCAGATATTGACAGTAGGCTCGGCGAGTTCTTGGATTGGGCAGCCAACGGTCCCCCACCGGTACGGAACGTCTTAGGCGATGATCTTCGGCGGCAAACAGCGGGCGGTCGAATCGTTAATCGCACAGTATCTTGAACAAGTTACCGTTTGCCTGGACGCATTTGCCGACTGCATCCAGGCCAGTTTGGAGGGTCAAGCGTTCGAAGACCTGGTTCAGAAGGTGGAACGGACGCACCAAGCTGAATCCAAGGCCGACGACCTCCGCCGCGAAGTGGCCATGATGCTCTACGGAAAGGCTCTCTTTCCCGAATCCCGCGGTGACATATTGGGTCTGCTCGAAGCGGTGGACCGCGTGCCCAACAAGGCTGAGTCGGTGGTCAGGCAAATGCAGCACCAGCGATTCGCCATGCCGTCGGATTTGTCGGAGGGATTCGGGCACTTGGCCTGCTGCGTGAAGGATTGCGGGACTGAGTTGATCCGGGCGGTGGCTGAGCTGTTCGAGAACTACTCGAACGCCATGTTTCTGGCCGAGAAGGTCAACGAGTTGGAAAGCCAGGCTGATGACGCGGAGTTGGCCCTGGTCGAGAAGATCTTCACCTCGAGCCGCGAGACCGGCGACAAAATCCTGCTACGCGACATGGCCCAGGCCATTGGCGGCGTTGCCGATCGGGCTGAGGACGCCTCCGACCGCATCCGCATCATTGCCGTCAAGAGGAAGGTCTGAGGGGTGTTCGGGCTGGCGGGCAGCATGTTCCTGGGGTGGTCGCTGGGAGCCAACGACGCCGCCAATGTGTTCGGGACCGCGGTGGCAGCCCGAGTCATCCGGTTCAGCACAGCGGCGGTGGTGGCCGCCCTGGCCATTCTGGCGGGGGCCTACCTGGAAGGCGGCCCGGGCATCGAGACCTTGTCCAAGGTCTCGTCGAACACCTTGCACCTGGCGACGATCGCCACCGTCTGCGCCGCCCTGACCGTCACCGCGATGACATTGGTGGGCTTGCCCGTCTCGACGTCTCAAGCCGTGGTGGGGGCCATTGTCGGCACGGGGCTCGCCACCGGCCAACCCGATTTTTCGGGGCTGCCAAAAATTGTCACCTGCTGGGTGGCCACGCCCATCGCCGCGACCGCGCTGGCTTGCGTTGCGTATCGCGCCCTGGGTCTGGCGATGAATCGCCTGCGCGTCAGCATGTTGACCCGCGACCGGATTCTGTGGAACGCCTTGATCGGCGTGGGAGTTTACGGGGCCTATGCTTTAGGGGCCAACAACGTCGCCAACGTCACCGGCGTGTTCTACGGCGTCGGCGGCTTCGACAGTTCGGCCGAGTTGGCGCTGATCGGCGGGCTCAGTATCGCCGTCGGGACGGTGACCTACGGCCAACGAGTCATGATGACCGTGGGAGCGAATCTGGTCCGCCTGGATGCCTATTCAGCCCTGGTGGCCATCTTCGCCGAGGCGGTCACGGTGCATATTTTTGCGAACATCGGCGTGCCGGTCTCCACTTCGCAGGCCCTGGTGGGCGGGGTGATCGGCGTGGGTCTGATGCGGCACGCCCGCAGCATCGACGCGATCGTCTTGAAGAACATCGTCTTGGGTTGGATTCTAACGCCGATCGCAGCCGGGGCCCTGGCGGGTGTCGCGGCGAAGGCATTCAGTTAATCGTCCACGTCAAAGGCCGAGTGACGGGCTGAGTCGCCCGCCACCCGGCCTGGATGTCCGATCATTCCTTGTGACGTTAGCCGCCCAGCAAGGTGAGCACGTTTTGCGACTGGGCGTTGGCAATGGCCAATACGCTGTTGCCGGCCTGGACCAGTATCTGTGCACGGGTCAGGGCTGACGTCTCTTGGGCGAAGTCGGTGTCTCGAATGACCGACTCGGAACTGACCAGGTTCTCATTGGTGATGCCCAATTGATTGATGTTGGTCCGTAGCGTGTTGCGCTCGAAGGACCCCAATCGACCTCGAAGCCCGGTCACCTGGTCGGTGGCCAGGCTGATCACGTCGGAGGCTTCCTTGAAGTTCTTGCTGCGCAGATCGTTGGTTTGCCCGGATTGCAGCGACGACAAGAAGCCGACCAAGCGGTTGCCCAACCGGTTGGGGTTCACGCTGTTGACGCCGATGTTTTCCTGTTGGTTGGTGTTGACCTCGGGGCCAAGTTGGAACAACGCCCCGCCGGAGGTGATGGCGAAGGTGGTCTGGCTGGCCCCAAAGGACTCATCCAACGTCACTTGTATGTCCAACAACGAGGAGTTCAGGCCCATGTTCAGCCCGTCACCGATGGTGGGGGCCCCGTTAATGGTGCCGACCGCGTCAATGCCGGCCTCGCGGGTGTCAGCCACACCGTTGCGGTTTACCAAGTTGAATTGGTTGCCCGGATCGCTCAGCACATCGACGCTGACGAACTCGCGGCTGCCGTAGCCGGCGCTTTGGATGAGCACGCCGCCCCCGGCCGTCGAGCTGGCGGTGACCCCGGTCGCGTCGGTTTCGGTGTTGATGCCGGTGATGATATCCACGGCTGTGGCGCTGGCGGGAAAGTTCAGCGTGATGATACCGGCGGGCCCCTGAAGGTCGATCACCACCGGCTGACCCGTCAATGACGTGGACGACAGGATCAACGCCGCCTTCTGGGCCGAGATGGACACATCCACTTCGACGGGGATGAACGTCCGAGAGCCGAACTTGGCGCCGGTCACGTCCACGTCGGCCAGCGCCGAGGTGGCCACGCCGCTCATCACGTAGTCCAGCGAGCCGTCGAGCAGTTTACGCCCCGCGAATGTCGTGGTGGATGAAATCCGCCGGATGGAATCGATGGCCGAGTCGATCTGCAACTGGTTGGCGTCGCGCTCTTCGTCGGAAAAGGCGCCGGTGTTGGCGGCCTCGACCAGCTTGGCCTGAATGTCCGACAGCAGGGCTGACACTTCGTCCAGGGCCCCTTCGGTCGTGGCGATGACGTTGACGGCCCGCTGAGAGTTTCGGATGGCTTGCTGCGAAGCAAGGATTTCGCTGCGCAACCGTTCCGAAACGATCAGCCCGGCCGGGTCGTCCGCACCGCGGTTGATCCGTAATCCGCTGGACAACCTCTCGAGCGAAAGACTCAGGTCCAACTGGGACGTGCCCAAGTTTCGCTGAGCGATCGCTGACGGAATGTTTGTGTTGATGGTACTCATGAGTCATCCTCCCTGATTGATTCACTTCGCCCAACCCTCAGGCGGAAAGCGACTCGCGGACGATTGATTGGATCGTGGTTGCCCGGCCGGGGATCTTTAGTCCACACGGGATCCGCCGGCCGCCGCTGGGTCGCTCATTTATGCTTGTGGGGTCCTTTCCGACGCTTGGTCGCGTCCAATACGGAGGCCACTTCCCCGGGACTGACTTTTGAGGCTTGTTCGTTTTCTCTTTTGATGGCGTCATACACTTCTTTGCGATGAACCGGGATTTCGTTGGGGGCATTGATTCCCAAGCGGACCTTGTCACCGCGAATGTCCACGATCGTGATCTCGATGTCGTCGCCGATCATGATCGTCTCGTCACGTGTACGTGAAAGCACCAACATGCTTGGCTCCTTCCTGGCCATGCCGATGCCCGGGTTGATTCACACGTCCGCTGGGCGCACCCATGGGGGCGGTCGGCCGGCCCTGGTTGAGAGGCCGGCACGAAGCGAGCGAGCGAGACCCGGCTCGGAATCGGGTGGCCGCAGCCTTGAAGTGTCCTTCACCTCAAGTATAGGCCGATGCCACCCGCCGTTGCCACTAAGCCCGCTAGCCCGTCTTGGCCAGGGGAGCTTTGTCACCTACCCGCATCAACGGGTGGCGCGTCGAATACCGGCGGTCGCTAAGCACCAACTGCTTGGCGACGCGCGTGGCCACGTTGACCACCAGTGGCCCTTGCAGGTTTCCGGTCAACAGATCGTCCAGCTTGTTGACGATGATGAAGACCTGGGTGCCTTCGATGGAATCCAACCCGATCTGGGTCAGTTCCTCGGCTTTGATGGGGACCACATAGTCAGCCATGAACAGCCGCGGGTCGGTCACCACAAAAGCCAAGTCGGTACATTCCACCGATTGCAGCCAGTAAAACCCGCTGCCCTCGCCGGTTTGGATCAGGGCGTAGCGCTTGATGTTCGGGAATCCTAAGATGCCCTGCTCAAACGTGATGAGCCGCTGATCGTCCACTTCCAACTGTCCGAATCGTGACGTTTCGATAATCATCGCGTCACTCCTTTCAGTCTATCCTAATCGGTCGACGTCTCGATCAGGCAGCCGGGCAAGTCCGGCCCGGGGCCTGGATCGATGTCGTTTGCGGGATTCCCTACCCGCGACTTTGCATCTCCTCGCAAAGCGACCGTTTCTTCGGGCCAACCGGCGGACTGCTGCGCCGCGGCCTGAGTTCTAACGCTGCCTTCAAGCTTCTTTGCCCATTCCGCGTTTTGTTCCCTGTCTCCACTCCCAGGCCAGTGCCCGCAACCGTCACTGCAAGAAGTTCAGCAACGACAGGTTGAAGGACTGTGAGCCGGCCAGCAGCGTCGCCTGCAACGACGTCTGGGCCAGTTGAAACTGGGTCACGGCCTCGGCGAAATCCAGGTCGGTCAGTTCGGACACCAATCGCTCGGTGGCGAAGACGGCGGCATCGGTCTGGGCCTGCCGGTTTTGCATGGCCCGGGACCTGGCCCCGACCACGCCCTGGACCCGGGCGACTTCGCCGATGAATTCAAAGACCCGCTGGCCTGCTTCGGTGATGGCCTGGCCGTCGTCGTTACGCAGGGCCCGCTCCAAATCCAGCAGGGCGGTCAGGGCGCTGTCGGTGCGGGTTGCGCTCACGTCGCGGCTGATCAGGTCGGTGGCTTGTCCATCCACCGTCAGCTCAGTCAGACCCAGATCGTCGGCGGCGAAGGAGAGGTTCAGGCGCGATACGCTCAACGGCCCGGTGCCGCCGGTGCTGTCCTGGATGCTGATACCGTTTCCCGTGCCCGCCAAGGAAGCCGTGATGCCCACGCCGGCGTCGGTGGCGGCCGTGTTGATGGCCGCGATGACGTCGCCCAGGGTCAGGGCGTCGTCCAGGTTGACGTCCACGGTCGATCCGTCTTTGGCGGTGACGCGCAGATCGTCCTTTCCCGCGACGGTCTCCACGCCCTGACCGAAATTCAAGGCTGACAGCAGCGTGTCGGCATCCATGGTCCGCAGACCCAACGCCGCGGCGGTGGTGCCCCCGTTTTCGGCGATGCCCAGGGTCTGGCCCGAGACCTGGTTGAACACATCGATGCCCGAACCGTCGGCGCTGATGCGTGCTTCAACCGGCAGGCCCGAGTTGTTGATGGCGTTGAGAATGTCCTGCACGCTTTGGGCCTGGCTGACGTCCACGGCGACGGCCTGGGTCCCGCTGTTGATCAGCAAGCCTCCGGTCAGATCCACCCCCAGGCCACCGGCCAGGTCTTCGACCCGTGTGGTGCGACTTAGTCGCCGACTCAAGGTTCCGCCCACCGGATCGCCGGTCTGGGGGTCGGTCAGCAACCCCAGGTCCGCGGCGGTACTTCCGCTGCTGGTGTCGGTGACCGTGATCTGTCCGGACTTGGGCGTCAGGGTGATCCCGGTGTCTTCCAGTTTGGCGTCCACGATGGAGCCGGCTTGGGCATTGATAAGATTGACCACGTCGCCCAACGTGTCCGCGCCGGTCAGGTCGATGGTGAAGCGCTCGCCGCTGGACACCTGTTGGATGACCAACAGACCGGGCGTGATCGGCGAACCGTCGGCTGCGGTCACATCCTCCAATCGGGTGTCGCTCGTCAAACGCGGCCGCAAGTCCACTCGAGCGGTCACGACACTGGACAGACTTCCGAACAACTGGTCGCCCGTGAGATTGATGGGCTCTTGGTCGTTGAGGTCCACCCGGGCCAGCATGTCGCCGGTATCGCCGACGTAGGCCACGCCGCCCTCCACGGTGACGAAGGGGGCCTGTTGCGTGGCCCTGCCGCCGAAGAGATACGTGCCGTTGAACTGCCGATTGCCCACGGTCACCAACTGCTCGACGATGTCGGCGACCAGCTCCGCGGCTGCCTGTCGTTCTTCGGGCGAAGCCAAGGATCCGGCGTTCTGACTGGCAATGGAGTGGGCGTCCGACAGCAGGGTGGAGATATCCAGGATGGCCGACTCGGTGGCGTCCAGAAAGCTGGTGGCGTGGCGCAGGTTTTCGGAAACTTGGCTTTGCTTGACCAGGGCCCCTTGCATGTCCAGCACCTGGGCCGCCTTGCCTGGATCCTCACTGGGGGCATTGACGGCTTTGCCCGTCGACAGGCGGGCCTGCTGCGTCAGGATCTCCATCGACTTGCGCCGCAACGACTCCAGCAACGTGCCGGTTTGCTGCGTGAAAGAGACCCGGGTTATGTTCAACGGACTAAGTGCCATAAAACGTCATTCCATGATCGATCGAGCGCCCTGTGCGTGCCAACCGCTTTCGGTTCATGCGCTCCTATAGCTTTAACGAATCAAGGCCATTAACTCAGTCAACATGCGATCCACGGTGGTCACATAGCGGGCCGCCCCTTGATAGGCCCGCTCGAACTTCAGCAATTCCAGGGCCTCTTCATCCAGGTTCACGCCGCTGATACTTTCTTTTTGGCTCCTAAGAGCAGACAAGACCGCACCGGTTGCTTCCACGTCGTCCAAGGCGTTGGCCCCGGCTACGCCCACGCGATTGACGACGCGGTTGTAGGCATCCTCGACGCTGAACCCGCCCAGCAGATCGCTTTCGGTGGTGCCCACGTCCACCAGGCGCCCCGCGTTGGTGCCGTCTCCGTCGAGATTGGCGGCGGCCCCGGCCAGCATGGCGGGGTTGGCCTGCAAAAAGGCGTTCACCCGCAGATCCGCAGCGGTGCCGCCGTCGAAAAACGTGTTGATCCCCAGGGCGGCCAAGACCCCGGCGCTATCGCGGCGGGCGTCCTGACCATCGTGGCCAAAGCTGAATTTGAACCCCGCATCGGCATCGATTTGCAGGCGGTTATCCGACGTGACGCTGGCTGTCACTCCGTCGACGGTGGCGTTGATGTCGGCCACCAGCGATTCCAGGGTGGTGTCGTCGCCGTTAAGCCCG
>JBHHVM010000038.1:0-13634 GCA_046754265.1 Phycisphaerae bacterium | reverse complement strand
ACAGGCACTCACACCTAATCGGAACCGTCCCGCTTCGATTGCTGGTCACCACCCCCAAAGAAACGCGCCTGGAGGAAATCTGCGAGAAAGATCCCATCTGCGTTTCTGCCGGAGAAGACCAGGAAGAGGTCGTTCGCGTCTTTCGCAAATACGACCTTCCCGCTGTGCCGGTCGTCGCAGCCGACAACCGCCTGATCGGGCGCATCACCGCCGACGACATCATGGACGTGGCCGAGGAGGAGGCCGCCGAGGACCTGTACCGCATGGCCGGCACCGACCCGGCCGAGATGGAGACCACCTCATCGGCCCGGGCGGCTGTCATCCGCCTGACCTGGCTGCTGCCCTGCATGATGATTATCACCGGCACCGCCACCGCCATTGCCATCAGCCAGGGAATCTTCTCGCCCGGTGTCTACGGGGCCATCGTGGCCTTCGTCCCCATGGTCGGCGCCATGAGCGGCAACAGCGGCATTCAGATCTCCACCGTCATCGTTCGCGGACTGGCCACCGGCGACTTGGCCGGCGAGAGAATCGGATTGGCCTTGCAACGCGAGGGCGGCATCGCCTTGATCATGGCCCCGGTCTGCGGCGTGGCTTCCGCCATCATCAGCCGACTCGCTTTGCCGCTGCTCCACGGACTCGGAGCCGTCAAGACCCTCGAGCAGGCCAACCGTGTGTCCCTGGCCGTGGGCCTGGGCATGCTGGTCGCCATTTTAATTGCCGGGGTCTTGAGCATCATCTTGCCTTTCGCCTTTCGCCGCGTCGGCGTGGACCCAGCCATCGCTTCGGGACCCATCGTGACCACGTTGAACGATGTCACCAGTGTGACGATCTACCTGGCCATAGCCATGGCCATCATGCACTGACCTCTACAAGCCCTCGCATCAAGCCGGCGAGGCGGTCCTAGTCGGCCCATCAATGTCTCAGTGTATCACTCAAACAAGGTCAACTGCTTCAAGGCCAGGACCCCCTGGCCTCTCGACGGGTTGCCCCGGCCAGGTGGCCGACGGTCCAGCCGATCGCGGTCTCCGCGCTGCTCGAAGCCCAAGCGATCGCGCCACAGCTCGAATAGCTTCATAATGCTGTCCCAATACGGGCCCTGGCCTTTCATGCGCAGGCCCGGTCGGTTTTCGCCCAGGTTGCCGCCGCGGATGTCGTGCAGCCTCTGCTCGACGCGACGGGCCTTGAGCGGCAGGTCGGCCCGCAGACGGGCCAGGAAGACCTGCTGGACGGTACCCGGCAGGTGCAGGGCCGTACACGTCGCCCAGGAGGCGCCCGCCTCGCGGGCCCGTTGGAGGATGGCAGGCACCTCGCGGTCGGACAAACCCGGCACGATGGGGGCGATCATGACGCCCACCGGCACGCCGGCGTCGGCCAAGTGCCGAATCGCCTGGAACCGCCGCGCCGGCGTG
Organism: Phycisphaerae bacterium; assembly: GCA_046754265.1. Classification (GTDB taxonomy): domain Bacteria; phylum Planctomycetota; class Phycisphaerae; order UBA1845; family UBA1845; genus OFTM209. The sequence continues at coordinate 12,222 of JBHHVM010000038.1, read as the reverse complement.
GCCGCCTGAGGCTCGAGCGCTTTGCACGCCGTCGGGTCCAGCAGCGGGATGCTGACCTGCACGCGAAGGCCTGCGGTGCGGTGGAGCCGGGCCAACAGGTCCACGTCCCGGGCGATGAGGAAGCTCTTGGTGAGAACCGCGACCGGGTTGCGATGCCTTAAACAAACTTCCAGACATCGCCGCGTCAGGTGGTAGGACGCCTCCAACGGCTGATAGCAGTCGGTGGCCCCGGAAAAAAAGATCGCCTCGCCCCGCCACGACGGCCTGGCCAGCGTCTTTTCGAGGGCTTCGGGCAGGTTGACCTTAACGACGATTCTGGTGTCGAAGTCGGTCCCCGCCCCGAAACCCAGGTATTGGTGGGTGGTCCGGGCATAGCAATAGGCACAGCCATGTTGGCAACCTCGGTAGGGATTGCAGGACCAGCGGAAGGGCAGGTCGGGCGAGTCGTTTTCCGCCAGGGCCGAACGGGCCTGCTCCTGGTACACCGTCAAACGAGCTTCCGGCGGAGGCTCGAGCCATTGCGTGTGGGCCGACTCGTAAGGATTGGGCGGGTTGTCGACCGGCTTCATGCCATTCCCGCTCGGCTTACGAGCCCTTCCTTTGGATGCTGGTGCGGGCTAACTTCCCGAATCTTCTGAGGACAATATATTCGGTATTTGTTAGGTTGTCAAGCCCAAGATTCAGTTAATCTGCCTCCGGCGCCGCAAGTGTTGGTCGGGCTGGATCTGGGGTTTTCTCGCGGGTTTGTTGGATTGGTGGCAGCATAGGGGAATAATGGGCGTTCTTGGGGATGGCAAGGGTTCGTTCATGAGCAAGCGGCGCGGGTTTACGCTCATCGAGTTGCTGGTGGTGGTGACGGTGTTGGCCTTGCTGATGGCGTTGCTGTTGCCGTCGCTGAAGCGGGCCCGCACGCAAACCAAGCGGACGGTGTGCGCAGCCAACCTGCGGCAAATCGGTGTGGGCTTGCAAGCCTACCTGTCCGAGAATCAAGACCGGTTTCCTTGGGCGTCGTTCCTGCCCTCAGCCGGCCCGTTTCCGTTGGACGTTGATGAGCCCGTTCACATTGCCGACGTGCTGATGCCGTTCCTCTCCGGGGAGGGGACGGTCTTTCGATGCCCGGACGATCGGCCATTGGCCAGGCGTCCAGCCCCCAATACGGGCAAGTCCTATTTCGAGTCGGAGCGGTCGAGCTATGAGTACCGCTGGCGACCCAGTCTGGGCGGAAAGACGGTGACAGAGGTTGCCAATTTCATAGAGCAGTTTATTGGCCGGACCCTTGCGGACAACACGTTGTGGATTCTACGGGACTATGACAATTTTCACGGCCCAGGCGGTCAGGCCGGTGCCCGTAGATACCTTTACGCCGACGGGCACGTCACGGATTTCGAGAATTAGGAGGCATCGACATGAACCAGACGCAGCCAAGCTCAAGACGACGGGCCGTTCTGGTGGGTCTGGGGGTATTGGTTGTCGGTACGGTCCTATGGGCGTTTGCGACAAGGGGCGACGCTGAGCCTGCCGGTCTACTGCCGCCGGAGTTGTCGGTCGAGTCGCTCCAGGCCCAGACCATGGACCGCGGCAAGGTGCGGGAGATGTTGGAGCGGGAGGATTTAAGCGAGGAACAGCGTCAGGAGTTGCGGAAGAATATGCGTGAGGTTTGGCGATCCGCAATGGACAGACGGTTGGCCGAGTATTTCGCCGCAGCCGATGCGGATCGACAGGCTGTGCTGGACCGGCACATCGACGAGCTTCAGGAGCGGCGCAAGCAATGGGAGCAGCGCCGGAAGGAGCGGGAGCAAAACGGGGACAACGCCGAGAGCCGGCGCGAGGATTTCCGCAATCGGGTGGCGTCGATGAGCCAACAGGAGCGAAAGGAGCGGTCCGAGAGCCGAAACCCGGACCAGACCGCTCAGCGGATGGCGTATTTCTCAGCCATGCGGAACCGAATGTCGGAACGTGGCATCGAGATGACCGCTGGCGGCTGGCGCGCGGGCCGGGGTGGTGGCGGACACGGTGGGCGCAGCCGCTAATCGTCGCCGACGACCTGAACGACCACACGGCGTTGGCGGGAGCGGGTGTCGAAATCTATCAAGATAATCTGCTGCCAGGTGCCCAGGGTCAGGGCACCGTCGACCATGGGGACGGTCAGGCTGGGCCCCAGCAGCGTGGCCCGGACGTGGCTGTGGCCGTTGTCGTCGTGCCAGGTTCGTTCGTGGAGATACTCGGCGTTCTCGGGGGCGATGCTCTCGAAGGCGACTTTCAGGTCGCGGCTGACCAGGCCCGGCTCGAACTCGGTGGTGGAGATACCAGCCGTCGACCCGATGACAAACACCGTCACCGTCCCATCGCGGATGCTACCGCCAGCCAAGGCGGTCTGGATCGGGTCGGTGATGTTGAGAACCTGGTTGTTCCCCTGCGTATCAACCTCGATCTGATGGGTTTCCACGGGCATGGGGGGGAAGAGTATCGAGTTCAGAGTAGCGAGTGGCGAGTTAACAGAAACGGCTTGCCAACTCGGCGCGGCGCTACCTGATCACAGTGGCCGAGTTGTTTTAATAACTCGCTACTCGCTACTCGCTATTCATTTATTGCTCGCCAACAGTTTGACCAGTTCAACACCGCCTCTAACCAGGAGGCTGGCCAGGAGCAAAAAGGTCAACGTGGCCACGCACAGCGTCAGCACCGGCCAAACCGGTTCCAGCGTGGCGGTGTCCGAGCGGGTCAGCGAGGCGATCAACGCAGCCGCCAGCCCCAGCACGACGGTGGCCGCCAGACTGCCGCGTAGCGTCCCCGGGAAGGGGGCCATTCTGACCGTCAGGCAGATAACCAGATAAACAAAGAGCCAGACCTGCCACTGCTGCCAGTTGGCTTGCAGCGCGGCGTTGAGCGTCGATTCGGTCAGCGTGATTTGGTCGCGCAGCAGTTGCCAAAACCCGCCCAGCGTCGTGGGGATGACTTCCGAGACGGTCAAACCCCCGACGGCCGTGACGATGGTGCTACCCAGGAAGCGGACCGCCAGAAAAATACCGACGACGCAGGCGACCAGGGGAAGCATGCCGATGACGATGGGGCCGACGATGGGAATACGCGGCTTGGGGTCCTGAGTCATCTCCGGCTCGCCGGATTCGTCGTCTTTGTAGAGGGTGGTGTTGGTGACGGTGGCCCCAGTGACCAGCAGGCCCGCGACGTGGCCTAATTGGGCGACGAGGGTGCCGGGCAGCAGGATGGAATTGACGGTTCGCGGCTTGAGCATGCCGCTCCACAGCCGATGAACCCCCCAGGCAGCCAAGACCGCCACCAATAGCCAGAAACTCATCGCGGCAAAGACCATCGGTGAAACCACCTCCCCAAAGCCTGTGTCTGCCGGTTCGGCGCCGGTGCTCACTCGCACGTCGATCAAGGGATTGGGTGGTACGGTCTGGCGCAGCCAGGCCGTGGCGTACAGCGCTCATCACGGCCCACCAAATCACGCCGAAAGGTTGTCCCATCCCTCATACGACAAGCGACAACGCACTGCCCCGCGGCGCGCCCCGGCACCGGTTCGCTCGGCCCGGGCCCCAGTCAAACGTCGAGGTAACCGCCTTATCGGTCCAGGAAGGTCGGTTCCGTCAACCATTTTGGGCAAGGACGATCCGATCAGGCCCAGGCATAATCGGGTGAGATGGACCGATGTTTCCCCACGGCGGATTTCTGGCAGGAAAGTCGGGAATTGGGCACAATCCAAGGCGGTTTCCTAGAATAGGCTAGAAGGGCCAGGTGGCGGGCATGACGGATAAAGGGGCACTGAAATTGACTGACGGCGGCATGCCTGGTTTCGAGGAAGTGGCCTTGCCGCATTTGGACGCGGTCTATCGGATGGCCCGCAAGCTGGCAGGTGGTGAAGCGGACGCCGAGGACCTGGTTCAAGAAACATTCACCCGGGCCTTCAAGGCGTTTCGACGATTCGAATTGAGGCAGTTCGGACCCAAGCCGTGGCTATTCAAGATCCTCCACAACGCGTTCTACACCCAGGCCGGCAAAAACCGCCGGCAGCCCACACTCTTGGACGACGTGGACTTCGACCACTTCACCGACGAGTTGGACAACGCCCAGCTCGAGGCGGGAACCGGGGCCGGGATCAACTGGGAGGGGGTCGATCAGGAAATCAAGCAGGCCATCGAGGGTTTGCAGGTGGAGTATCGAGAGGTGCTGGTGCTGTGGGCACTGGAAGACCTGAGCTACAAAGAAATCGCCGACGTGTGCGGCTGCCCGGTTGGGACTGTGATGAGCCGGCTCTATCGGGCCCGGCAGTTGCTGGGGCAGAAGTTGGGCGACTATGCCAGGAACCACAACGTGAGCATGGAAAGGTTTGAGCGATGAACTGTCGCAGCTTCAGGAAGTTCGTCGGGGCGTTTGCGGACGGCGAGTTGGACACCCAGGCCAACGCCGAAGCCCTGGAACACCTGAACATGTGTCCGCAATGTGTCGCCCGTGTGGCCGACGTGCAGCACCTCAAGCAAGCCATCATCCGCACCGTCGGGCAGGAGACGGCTCCGGAGCATTTGAGGGCCAGTGTGCGTGCGTCGATTGGCCGCCAGGTGGGGCCCGTCAAGGGTGCGGCGGGATCGCCGGCTAGCCGTTGGGTCTATCGGCTGCTGGTTCCAATGGGCATGGCCGCCGCGATCGTGTTGGCGATCACGGCCTGGGAATGGACGCGGTCGGCTGACACGCGTCTGGCACCCGGCGTCAAGACGGTGCGCGAAGCCCAGTTGGCGACCGAGGTTCGCAATCAGCACCGGATGTGTACCGTCCACGCCTTGGAGCATCACGACGCCACTCTGGGTCGGGATTTGGCCGGTATTGCCGAGCGTTTGACGGATCGGCTGAAACTGCGGGCCATGGCCCCAGACCTGGGCGGCCACGGTTATGCCCTGGTGGGGGCGGATCAATGCGGGGTGAGGGGTCGAACCGGGGGGCACGTCCTGTACCGGGCTGCGGACGGGGCTATGCTTTCGGTGTTTTCGATGGCGCAGGATAACTGTACCAAGGTCACTTTTGGCAGGACGGTGCGATCCGCCGGGATGGATTTTGCGGTCGATCAGCGTGACGACCTGGCCGTGGTGGCTTGGTCAGACGGGTGTGTGGGCTATGTTTTCTGCGGACAGGCCCCCATGGACCAGGTGTTGGAAATGTCGGCCGATGCCCGTCGCGCGTTCCAGGGACGAGAATAGGGGACGTAGGCCGTGTGCGCGAAGCTGGGGCGAGATTCCTATCTCGCTCCCGTCATTGCGTGATTCCCATCCCGCACCAGCGTTTCATCCTCAACATACACTCTCTTGAAACGACCGACAAATTCCTACAACTGTGAGCTTCCCTGCCGGCTGGACCTGGCCGATGCCGGGGTATACCATTACGCGGACGTTTCGGTCGTTCCACCCTTGACGGAGTTCCGGAAGCTCCGTCCAAATGGCGAGTGCAAAATCGCCACACACCCCAAACTGATGGAGGCCCTCCCCATGAAGCGATTGACCCTCCTGGCGGCAATGGTTTGTCTGGTCTGGTCAACGGCCGCGCCGGCCCAAACCCGTGGCAATTCGAGCGGCAAGCCCGGCTTCGGTCGGGGGAGTGCCGGCTTGGCGCAGGCCCGCTCAAAACGCCACAGAATCACCGAAAGTCAGCGGGTGCTTGCCAAACCGGTCAGCCAAATCGATTGGGACGAGACTCCGCTCGAGGATATCGTGGATTGGCTCGGCAAACAAGGTGAAGCCAGCGTGGTGGTGATGTGGAAGTCACTGGAAGATGAGGGCATCGATCAGGACACCGCCGTCACCCTCAAAATCAAAAAGACGACGGTGGGGAGGGCCCTGGCCGAGGCGCTGAATCAAATATCCGACGTCGAGCCCATCATGTATCGCGGCATGGACGACATCATCAAGATCACCACCAAGGCCGACTTCAACAAGAAGCTCTATGTGCGGGTCTATCCGATCCAGGACATGCTGCTGAACATTCCCGACTTTACCGATGCTCCCGAAGTGGACCTTTCGTCCCAGAGCGGCGGCGGAGGCGGAGGCGGCGGGGGAGGTGGCCAAGGCGAACCCATCTTCTCCGACGACGACGATGAAGACAGCGACGACAGCGAAGTCAAGACCCAGCGCATCGACGACCTGATTGTCTTGATCGAAGACACCATCGAGCCGAACACTTGGCAGACCAACGGCGGTCGCGGCACGGTGACCGTGTATAACGACATGCTGGTGGTTCGCAACTCGATCGAGGTTCACGAAAAGATCGGCGGGCCGTTCCAGTTTGAGTAAACGTCGGTGACCGCCCATCGGGCGGATCGAGTTTCCACCAATAAAGCCCCGGCCGGGCCTGGCCGGGGCTTTTTTTGCTGTTTTTGGACCGCTTGGTCGGGCCCATCCGCCCTTCCGGCGTCCGAACCCGAATCATTCCAGGGCGAGCGCGTCGCGGATTTGTGATGCCTGAACGCCTTCAATGCGGATAGTCTTGATCGGTGAAGCGCGGCCCGATTCCACGGTGACGGCGTTCTTGCGCGTGCCCAATTTATTGGCCAGGAAGGTGCACAGCGCCTTGTTGGCCCGGCCCCCTTCGGGCGGGCTGGCGACGGCGATCTTGACGCGTCCGTCCAAATCGCCCAGGCAGCGCGTGCGCGAGGCGCCCGGGACGACTTTGACCGGCAGCAACACAGCCCCGTCTTTTTGAGTCAGGGTGATCACGAGCCGATTATGCCCTCACAGGACGTGCTTGGCCAGCGACCGGGCGTAAACGGTGGGGGGCACACCGTCGGGGACAAAAACGTAGGGCAGGTCGTTGTGCCGCGTGAGCGGAACGTTGACCTGCCGTTTGGGCTGTCACCGACCGGGTGCATGACAGTTTAGGCGGCCCAAAGTAGGGTAGGGGTGGCACGGTCTGGCGAAGCCAGGCCGTGGTATACCGCGTTATCCACGAGCCAAAACGGCAGGTCAACCCCGGCGCGCCGGGGCTCGCGCGGAACAACGACTTGCCCTACGTTCTTGTGCCCGCCGATTCTGTCATGCACCCCACCGACCCCGGCGTAAGCAATAGGCGGGACAATCGGCGGGACCGCGATTAGAATCGGCCGAACACTCAGGCAGGAGGATAGCCTATGGGCACCCAGTATGAGATCGCCGTCATCGGGGCCGGCAACGCAGCTGAGGGCATCGTTCACGGCATTTTGAGAAAAAGCATGCTCTTCGACGATCGGCTTATCGCCTCGGATCCGTCGCAAGCCCGGCGCCAGGTTTTCGCGGATCGTTTTCACATCGCGGTCACCGACGACAACCGCCATGCGGTGCAAAACAGTTACATCGTGGTCCTGGCGGTCAAGCCTCAAGTCTGGAAACAGGTGCTGGATGGCTTTGGCGAGCTGATTCGACCGGACCATCTGGTCGTGTCCATCATGGCCGGCGTCTCCACCGCCGCCATCGAAGCAGCCATTCCCATCCAAGAGCCTCGCGTGGTGCGGGTCATGCCCAACCTGCCGGTTCACGTCGGCGCGGGCATGGCCGGGGTTCATGCAGGTCGCCACGCAACCGAAGCCGACCGCCTGCACGCCCAGCGGATCTTCGACGCCGGCGGCCGATCGGTCGTGGTTGAGGACGAAGCGATGATGGACGCGGTCACCGCCATCTCCGGGAGTGGCCCCGCCTACTTCTATTACTTCACCGAAGCCCTGGTCCAAGCCGGTCTGAAAATGGGGTTGCCCCAAAAGCAGGCCTCGCTAATGGCCATGCACTCATGCTACGGCGCAGCCCTGATGATGCTCGAGACCGGAGAGTCGCCGGCCCAACTACGCAACAAAGTGACCAGCCCGGGAGGCACCACCCAAGCCGCCCTGGAGGCGATGACACAGGCCCAGGTGTTCGAGAGCATCATCGAAGGGGCCATGGCGGCCCAGCACCGTAGCGAAGACTTAGGCCAGTAAGACACCGCGAATCTCGATTAGGCCGATTCGGCAGACGTGCGTTGATAGCCCGCGGATTGAGATCTGCGGCTGAGCGGGGAACTTCGCCGACATGCTCCCGGCCGGGCCGGATCGCCGTCGACCGCCGCTGGAAACCGTTGGCGATCAAAAGCATCGAATCGGTTAGACCCTCAAAAAAACCACAATCGCCTCCCAGGTATTTAGCACAGAAACTAAAATAGCGGCCTACCTGCAAACCGACCGTACGGTCTTATACAGACGTAACCACTTGTTAAGCATAAGGTTATGCATACCTAGACCACGGCGACTCGTGTTCCGGTTGACACCGAAAGCGTAGAACTCTAGTATGCTGGATCGTTGCCATTTGGCCAAGGCCACGGATCCGGAGACTCGTCGTGGGTACGTCACTCAGCATCGAAGACCAGATTGTCGCCGCGATCCGCCGGATCATGCGGGCTGTGGACCTGCACTCACGACATCTGGCCGAGGAGCACGGGTTCACCGGGCCGCAACTGGCGACCCTGCAAGCTGCCTCTCGCCTGGGCAAGGCCTCATCGACGGGGGCGTTGGCACGGGCGGTTCACCTCAGCGGGCCGACGGTGACGGGCATTCTTGATCGGCTTGCAAGAAGAGGGCTTGTCGAGCGGTCCCGGAACGGGCAGGACCGCCGCAGCGTCTCCATCACCATAACGCCGCGTGGGGAAGAGGTTCTGGCTGCGGCTCCTTCACTCCTCCAAGATCGGTTTCGCGCGGAGCTGGCCAGGGTGGAGGAGTGGGAACAGTCCATGATCCTGGCCATGCTGCAGCGTATCGCCGCCATGATGGATGCCGAGTCGCTAGATGCCTCTCCCGTGCTCGTGCCGGGGCCGGTGGACGCAGCCACACAGGCAGCGCAGCCCACCGTTGTGCCGGCTGAGCCCACTTGCCAAGGCGATGACTGGGCGGCAGTTGCTCAGAAACCTCAACAATAGCCTGAAGAAAACCAAAGGAGAGTCTGCATGACCGTGGCGACCAGCACCTGTATTCAACAACGCAGCACGCTACACAACGATTTGCGCATAGCACTGCCCCCGGCGGACCTCTCGCTGACGCAGGACCAAGAGTGGTGCGTGGTTCGCCTGAACGGCCAGTGGCACGAGATTCGCCTGCACGACTACGACGAACTCTTCGCCGTACCCGGATTGTACGAACGTCTCATTTACGACATCCTCAAATGTGATTCTCCCGCCGTGATTCGGAACCTCTTTGAGGCCGAGCTGGCCGCTAGTGGCACGCATGCCGACACGTTGCGAGCCCTGGATCTCGGGGCCGGAAACGGCATGGTTGGCGAAGAACTCGCCGACATGGGCGTCGAGTTCATCGTCGGCGCCGACATCATTGAAGCAGCCGCCGAAGCCACGCAACGTGATCGCCCCGGCGTCTACGCGAACTACCATGTCGTCGACATGACCCGATTGAATCAGAGCGATCGACGTGGATTGGCAGAGTATAAGTTCAACTGCCTGACCTGCGTCGCGGCTTTGGGTTTCGGGGACATTCCCACCGAGGCGTTCGTTAACGCGCATAATCTGATCGAGCCCGGCGGCTGGATCGCTTTCAACATCAAGTCAAGTTATCTCGACCGGGACGATGGCAGCGGATTCGCCCGGCTCATCCGATCGGCGATGGACGACAAGACAATTGAGGTTCGCAAGGCGCAGCGCTACCAGCACCGCGTCGGGACCAACCGCAAGCCTATTCAATACGTTGCGATCATCGCAAACAAACGGCGCAACATCGGTAACGGCATGTTGCCCTGATCCATCGCCCGCTGTGCCCGGGAGAGTTTGGATCGTCGAGATGAACGGTAGGAGCGACACATGCCCCCAGAACGCTCGTTGGAATTACCGGAACGCGTCGTAGCCAAGATTCAGAAGGTACTGGGCATCGCTCCAGCGTCCTTACCGGAGCACGATCTGGTGAGCCTCATCGAAGAGCTATGCGACACGGCGCTGATGTTCGATCAAAACGCACGCGGCGCCGGCCAAACCGACGATCAGAAAACACTGAGAAGATAAGCGAATTCGGGGGATACACGCTTTAACTCATATGCACTGAGGCTCTCAACCCTTTCCTGCGAACTTCGGCCCGCAAACGCCTCATGCCGGCCCGGCATCGCCACTATCGTCTTTAGGCTTGAGCCTATCGTCACTCGGCGAACGCCTGCGACGCAACTGATCGCGGAGCAAAAATTCGATCTGGGCGTTGAGGCTGCGCAGATCGTCGCGGGCCCAGCGGTTCAATTCGTCCAACAGGGATTCGGGCAGTCGAAGCAAGAATGCTTTGCGCTTGGCCATGGCAACCGGGTGACACCCTAGGTGTATAGCGTGCCGGTGTTAACCACGGGTTGGGCAGCCTTGTCCCCACATAGTACGACCAAAAGGTTGCTGACCATGGAGGCTTTGCGTTCCTCGTCCAGATCGACGGTCTTGTGCTCCTTGAGTTGGGCTAAGGCCATCTCCACCATGCCGACGGCCCCATCGACGATGCGGGTCCGGGCAGCCACCACCGCCTCAGCCTGTTGGCGCTGGAGCATGGCCCCGGCGATCTCCGGAGCGTAGGCCAGGTGCGAGAGCCGGGCTTCCTCTATTTCCACACCGGCCTTGGTGCAGCGTTCATCCAGTTCGCGCTGTAACCCGGCCGACACCTCGTCCATGCTGCCACGTAGTGACAATTCGTTGTCAACGGTGGTGTCATACGGATAGGCGCTGGCCAGGTGCCGCAGGGCGGACTCGCTCTGAACGGCGACGTACTGTTCGTAGTGGTCCACGTCGAAAACCGCCTGGGCGGTGTCTTGCACCCGCCAGACAATAACAGCCGCAATCTCGACGGGGTTGCCCCGGCTGTCGTTGACCTTGATGGTCTCCATGTTCAGGTTGCGGGCCCGCAGGGACACCTTCTTTTTGGAAAGCAGGGGGTTGGCCCAATGGAACCCGCTCTGCTTGACGGTACCGGTGTACTTACCGAACAGCACCAGCACCGCAGACATGTTCGGCTGCAAGGTAAAGAAGCCGAAACACAACACGAACCAGATCGTGCCGGCCAGCGCCCCGACCACAATCCAGGTGACACGCTGTTGCACAGCCATCCGTTCAATGAACCACCCCAACCCACCACCGGTAAGCAGGAGGACCAACACCATCAACCATCCGCCAGAAGCCGAAGTTTGAGTTTCACGGGTCTGCATGGGAAACCTCCTTCAAGGGAATATCGACAATATATCAGAATAATATCGTCCCGTCAAGGCGAAATCGGCCGGTTGGGCGGCGCACCGGGTGGCTCGATGGCCCGACCGTGTATCGGTGAACGATTGGAACTATCTGATAAACAAGAGGTTACGTGGCCGCCGGGGGCAGCCGGCAGGGCGGCCCACCTCGTGTCGGATGTTGTGAACCGCCTTGGCATGGAGATGCCGCCACCGTGTTGCGGGGGTATAACCCGGGCCTCATGGGGCCGATTCCTGCTTCGAGAAAAGGAGAGCACATGTCCGCGTATTCCTGGGACGTGAACTGGCTGGCGGTGTTGGTGTCGGCGGTGGCGACGTTTGTCATCGGCGGAATCTGGTATGCGGCCCTGTTCGGCAAGGCGTGGGCGGCACTGAACGGCCACGACGAAGCAGCGCTGGCAGAGATGGGCAAACAGCAAGGCCGCAACTTTGCCACGTTCTTTGCCGGTGACCTGGTGATGGCGACGGTCCTTTCGGTGCTGATCGCCAACTCGTCGGTGGTGACGTCGGCCGGGCCAGGTGCCCTCTTGGGCGGGCTTTGCTGGTTGGGGATCGCCGCGACCATAGGATTATCCAAGGCATTTGCCAACGGAAAGCCGGTAGGGGCCTGGCTGCTGGACACCGGGCACGAGCTGGTCTGCCTGGTGACCATGGGTGCCATTCTCGGCGGATGGCGGTAGCCCCTCCGCGCCGGCGCGTAGAGCTTCCCTTAAGAGCTCGAATGACGCAGTCCGCGCGAACTAAGGGTCGCGGCTCGGTAGGCGGGTTCTTGTTATGCCATGCCGTGTCAGGCGTAGACGCAGGGACTCGAGCACGTAACCGAGCAGGCGGACGTGGTAGTAGACCAGCAGGCAGGGGAAGGTCAGTAGCGTTTCGACCGGCGTTTTTCGCTTACGGAACAAGTCGTTGTAAGTGATGGCCCCTAAAGCGGCGGCGAAGCATAGGGCGGGCAGCGGGGCGAGGTAGGGGTTAACCAGGATCAACGGGAGGGTGGCGTAGGCCAGGATGA
>JBHHVM010000037.1:0-13858 GCA_046754265.1 Phycisphaerae bacterium | reverse complement strand
CACCTGAATGTCCACGCCGCCGAGTTTTGCGGGCAAGGGGACGCCCGGTATCGACAGCGCTTCGCCGGCCGGCTTGTTCAGAAACAAGTCCGCCACCTGCAGCGCTATTTGCGGTTGCGCCATGTTCATCAAAACGCTTTCCGGAATGGTGACCCGCACCTCGCCGGGGTCGGCCCGAGGCGGCACGTCGTACTCCATGACCCCGCGCTCGATATGGACCGGCATGGCCACCGTCGTCAGCCGATCCACCACCACGCGAACCTGCGGAGGAGCTACCTCGTCGATGCGTAGTCCGAGTATTTGCTCGGTGTGCCCTGCCAGAGCTTGTCGCACGTTCACATTGACCGCGCCGCTCAGGTGATCCGGAACCGGAATCGAAAACGTCTTGAGTCGACCGGTGCGGGCCTGGTCCCGTAGCTGCTCCACGAGCCGACGCGGGCCGCTGATGGTTAACTTGAATCGAGTCTGCCCCGGCGGGTCGGTTTGGACCCGGGCTGGATGGTCGCCGCTGGCGACGGGTACAACGGTCACTTCGATCTCGGCGGTGTCCGACAACAACTGGTCGGCCGTTGTCCAGATCAACAGCGTCAAGATGACGGTGCCCAGTATGAGTTTGGCCTGTTCCACGGGGCTAGGCGCTATTTTTGGCTTCGACCAGTTTCGGGGCCGACGTGGGGGGTTTCGCTGCGTCTTTGGCTTGGCCCGCGTTATCCGTCTTGCGCGACACAGGTTCGGGCTTGGCCAACGGGGCGGAGGATCGCTGCGACAGCTCGTCGAGCAAAAGGTCCCGTAGCGACTCGGGCGTCAACGACCGGCGCAACCGGCCCCTCTGGGCCACCGAGATGGTCCCTGTTTCCTCACTGACCACAATCACAATGGCATCACATTCCTGGCTCATGCCGATCGCCGCCCGGTGACGACTGCCCAAAGACCGGTCCACATCCGAGGAATCCGCCAGGGGGAACTGACATCTTGCCGCCACCATTCGGCCCTCGCGCACGATCACCCCCATGTCGTGCAAGGCGGACCCCGGCCAAAAAATGCTCTCCAACAGTTCGGCCGAGACCTCGGCGTCGAGCCCCACGCCCGTGTCGATCACCCCGCCCAGGCTGGTGGTGCGCTCCACGGCGATCAGGGCCCCCACCTTCTGCTTGGACAAGTTGGACACGCTGATCAGAATCGGATCGATCACCCGTTGCGAGGCATGTTGATACGAATGGAACCAGCCGCGCTCGCCGATGCGGATCAAGCCGCGCCGCAGTTCGGTCTGAAAGACCACCAGGGCCACCGCCAGGACGGCCAGCACGAAATACGGATAAAGAAAATTGATGCGGTCCATCCCCAACCGCTGGGCCACCAGGCGCACCAGCAGGAAGCTGACCATCAGCACCATGCCGAAACCCCAGACCAACAATTCCCCGCGCGTGCCCGAAAGGAACCGCAGGATAAGATAGACCGGCACGCCGATGAGCAGCAGCTCGGCCGCCACCACACTCAATGAGTATTGCCCGCTGATCAGCGGATAAATCAACGATTCAAAAAGATTGGATTGAAGGGCCAACAGTTTCAACATCAAAGTGCCGTCGGACGAGGGGGCTGGACGCAGCCCCCGGTGCCGCGATCCGTTTGATCCTGCCGTGCCGGCAGTATAGGTCAATGGCCGATGTCTGCCAACCGGACGGTCGGCCGCCGCGGCGGGCTATTCCCGTCCGTCGGAATCACGGTCCCGGCGCGAGAAACCGGTGACCAGCATTTGCCCTTTGTCGAGCACCACCTCCACGGCTCCGTCGTCGCCGGTGTTCCAAAACCTGCGGCCCGCCAGCACCGGGAGCAGCTTGGCCCGGCGCTCCTCGGTGCCGCGCCAACCGGATTGGATCAGAATGGTGGGGTCCACCGCCTCGATGAATTGCAGCGTGTTGCTCACCATCGCCCCATGGTGCGGCAGCATCAGCACGTCGGCTGAGAGGTCCACGCCCGATGACAAGAGATGCTCCTGGGCAGCCTCCTCAATATCGCCGGTCAGCAGGATGCGCTTGCCCTCCCATTCGATTCGCAAGACCAGGGACGACTCGTTGCTGTCCAGGTCCAACGCGCCATCGGGCGGAGGCCACAGAATCTCTACGCGGGCGCCGCCAAGCTGCATTGGCTCTCCATTGGCTGCGACGGTGCGAATCGGGACGTTGCGACGATGCAGGTCATCCAGCAATCGACGGCTCGGCCGATTCGGACCGCTGAGGCGTTCGAACTGTGGGCTGACCATCACCTCGCCGATGCGGGCCCGGTCGGCCACCGCGGGCAAGCCGTTGAAGTGGTCCAGATTGGGGTGGCTGATGATCGCGAATTGAATGTGTCGAATTCGGCGGTGAATTAGAAACGGTCCGATGATCGCCACTCCAGGATCGAAGCTACCCGAGCCGCCCGCGTCGTAGAGCAGGGTCGAGCCGTCCGGCAGCTCGATGACCGTCGAAGTCCCCCGCCCGACACTCAACACGGTCATGGTCAGCCTGCCCGATGGTCGGGCCGGCACAAACCAAGCGATGGTAGCCACGGCCAGTCCGCAGCTTAAGACGATGACGGCCCACCGGCCCAACATGCGGCGGTGCCAGGCGATCAACGCCAGGAGCACGCCGTAATAACAAATCACCCAAATCCACGGCGGCGGCAAAACATACAGGGCGACGCCCGGCACGCGGCCCAGCACATCGACAATGCCAAGCAGCGCCGCCGTCGGCACTTTCAGGGCTGGGGATGCCCAAATCGCCAACGCCGGCGAAACCACGGCCAACAACAGCAGAAAAAACCCCACGCACATCACCAGGGCCACGGGGACGAACACGACCAGCGTGTTGAACCAAGCCCAGGGTGAAAACCGCTGAAAGACCATCATGATGATGGGCCACGACGGAATGCACGCCGCCAGAAACAGGGTCACCGAAGCCGTGATCCACCCTCGGCCCGCCCGCCACCAGCTCCACCGCCATACACCCGGCCCGGGGCCATCCGTCGTCAGCTCCGCAGCCAGTTGACCCTGCCGCCCACCCAGCACCGTTCCCAGCCCGGCCTGTAGCACCGGCTGGAGCAGAATCAGCCCCACCATGCAGGCGTACGACATCTGGAATCCCACGTCGAACAGGTCGGTGGGCTTCCAGATCAGATTGGCCAGCGCAGCCAGCGCCAAGAGGGACATCGGGCTGGCACGGCGACCCATCCATAGCGACGTACATACCGCCACGGCCAGTATCGTCGCTCGAAGAATCGGTGGCCTGGGTTCAGCCAGGACGGCGTAGCCCACCGTCGCCAGGGCCACGAACACCGCCATGGTTCGCCGGGACACGCCCAACATCCGCCCCACGGCATACAGGAACAAGGCCAACATTCCCACGTGAAAACCGCTGGCTGCAAGGTAATGGGCACAGCCGATGCGCACGAAGGCTTCGTTGAGTTTGGGGTCAATCTCGCTGCGGCGCGCCAAAAGCATGGCGTCCAGCAGACTCGTTTCGGGGCCGCCGACCGCCAGCATGTCGTCGAGCACTAGGCCCCGAAGGCGACTCCGCCATGACGCGAGACGGCCATGCAGTCCACCGCCGTCCGAATTGTCAAGGTGTGTCACCGATTCGATCTGCTGACAGCTCAACCCGACCCGCACACCTCGCCGGCGCTGCCAGGCCGACCAGTCAAACGCCCCGGGATTCACCGGAGGCGAAGGTCGATACAGACGCCCGAATAGTTCGATCCGGTCGCCCGCCGCCAGATCCAGCACCGCCTCTTTAACGTTGACGCGAACTTTACCCGACACTTTCTGAAACACCTGCCCCACCTGTATGGCGCCCGCTTCGAGCACGAACGCGGTGCTGTCGGGTGAATACATCCAAGGCCCAAAAAGCCCCTCGGCCTTGGGGCGTATCCGCGGGGGGGTCGCAACTTGCCCTCTGACCCGGCCAATGCGGGTGCCGTCGCCTGGCATGTGGCGCACGATGTGATCGGCGGGCACGCGATAGAACGTCCGGTGGTGCAAAACGCTGCCCGCCGAGCAGGCCAGCAGGCCCACGGCCGGCAATAGCCCACGACGGCGCAACCCAGGCCGGGTCATTCCCCCCAGCGTGATGGCCGCCAAAGCCAAAGGGACAGCCACCGGCGGTGCCAGCATTGCATCGAGCGCGATCCCAACCATCAGCGCGACGGCCGGCACGACCAGCGGCGCTCGCCGGACCGCTTGCGACCAGCTTGCCATGGGGTCCGCGATCTGATGCGGTTCGTTCGAGATGTCCGGGTCGATGACTGACCTTGGCACGGAGGCGTGGGACCCCCTGTCGGTCGGCCCTAGCACGGCGGAAGGTCCGCACCAGGCAGGGCGTATCGTTGCCAGGCCTGGCGCACGCGCTGGGCGTCCCCCCGGATGACGACCTGGTTCCACCGCCCGATCCCGCAGGCCAGGGCCTCGATCAATTCGTCCAGGTTGAGCTCCGCCATGCGTAGCGGGCCCAGCGCATCCTCCAGGCACGTCGCCGCCGCCCCGTCCGTCGACGCCGGGCGATCGGCCCGAAAGAGGTTGATGCCCACCCCGGTGATCAGGACAGCCATGCCCCGGGCGTGCGTCACAGCCTCGGTAAGAATCCCGCCAAGTTTGCCGCGTTCCAGATAGATGTCGTTGATCGGCTTGAGGTGGACCGTCGCCCCGGTCATTTCAATGAGCGTCTCCACACAAGCCACCCCGGCCGCCAGCGTATAGGCCGTCGTGGCCGGCAGCGGCGCTTGGCCCCCAACCTGCACCACCGACAGGTAGATGCCGGCATCCCTCGGCGAAACCCAGGATCGGCCTCGCGTGCCTTTGCCCGCCGTCTGACAGCGGGCGGTCACACAGGCCAACTCCCCGATGTGGCCCGTGGCCAGCAAGCGCTTGGCTTGCTCGTTGGTGGAATCGACCGTGTCGAACCGAAACCTCTGCATGGGCCCAGCCAACCCCGAGGACGACCGGTCCGACTACGCCGGCACCCAGGCCAGGTCCAGGATGGTGTGTGTGGGCTTGGTGGTGTTGAACACCGCCTTGACCGGCATACCGATCTCCGGCTTGCCTTCTTTGAGCCAACTCATCAGCTTGGTACACACGCCTTCCAGCTCAACGCTGATCAGGGGTGTGTCGGGCGGTAGCTTGAACAGCTCACCGGGATACTTGACCACGCTCCAGGTATAGACCTTCCCTTGCTGCGGAACCTCGGCCCATTCCGTTTCGTGCCAACAGTCGGGGCACTCGCAACGCGGCGGGACCCACAGGCGGTTTTCCGCACACTCGGCGTTGGGGCAGCGCGTCCCCAGCAGCTTTTCCTCCGCCAGGGCGTCAAAGAATCGGCCCCAACCGCCATAGGTATGATAGTGCGACCAGGTCTTGGGGTTGGCGACCATCAGGGGATTCTCGCCGACCACTTCCAGTGTCGTTGACGGCCAATCAATTGCCATCCGGGTTATCTCCAGTCGTTAAGGCAGTTCATTCACCGGTTGGAAACCGGTGCCACATTCCAGTCAAGACGGTGCCACACCTTAGGGCTTCTCCAGGATCGAACAAGTCACGTGACTGCCGGTGCCCGCGTGTGAAATGGCGCACGCCCGGCGGACGTTCTTGACCTGCATGTCGCGGAAGTCGTCGGGCTTCTTCTTGCCATAACGGGTCCAGGTTTCAGGATTGGCGTGGAACTTGGCCCACTTGCCCTGCATCTGCCACATCATTTCGATGATCTGAAAGACGCCGGTGGCCCCCACCGCATGCATGCTGCCGATCAGCCCGCCCGAGATGTTGGTCGGCAGCTTGCCCTCGAAGTAGGCGTCGCCCGATTCGATAAACTCGCGACCCCGCCCGTAGGGTCGCAAACCAATATCCTCGTAGGTTTGCACGTCACTGATCGTGAACGCATCGTGCGTTTCCAGCAGATCGAAATCTTCCAATGGATCCTTGATCCCCGCCATGTTGTAGGCCAGGTAGGCCGCCATGCGCGAAGCCAGGAACGAGCTAAACCCGGGCCATTCGTGGCGATTGCCCTTGAAATAATCCTTGTACGTGTCCTCGGATTCGTTGGGCAACAACAGAATGGGCATGTTTCGCCGGTCAGCCGTGCGCAGCGTGTGCGACCCGCCGCATATCGCGGTCAGTTCGATGGGGTCATCGCTCAGTTGATAGGCGGTCTTTTCATCCGCCAGAATCAGCACAGCGGCCCCCACGCTCATCACGCAACATTCCAAGAAGGATAACGGGTTGGAAACGATGTCGTTATCCAACACATCCTGGACGGTATATTTCCCGGGGTTCTGTGCATAGGGCGAATAGCGGGCATAATCGTGGTTCTTGCACGCGATCTTAGCCAACGTCTCCCGCGGCACGTTGTTCTCGTATTGATATCGCTGGGCCATCAAGGCGTAGTAGGCGGCATACATCCAGCCCAACTCACTCTCGAAGTCTTTACAGGCTGCGCTGGCGATATACGAATTGCCCACCTTGGTGGCCACCTCGTCCATGCGCTCCCAGCCAATGACCGGCACGCAATCGGCATAGCCCGACGCGATGGCTTGGGCGGCGGCCAACACCGACGACCCGCCGGTGGCCCCGCCGGTCTTGACCTCGATGTTGCCCAACGGATCGAAACCCAGATAGTCGTGTATCTTGGCAGCCGCCAACAACTGGTCGCCGAAGTGATCGGCAAACTGCGAATACACGCACCAGTTGACCATCCGCCGAAATTGCTCCGGCGACACTTTCAGATCGTTCTCTTCCACAGCCATGCGGAGCGCTTCGGTGCATAACTGCGAACTGTTCTTTTCGGGATACCGCTTGCGATAGTCGGTCAGCCCACCGGCCACCACGTAGACCTTCTTCTCGAACTTGGGTATCCGCAGGTTGCCCGCGCCGAACTTGATCATGAACCGTTCCCCTTTCTTTCGGGTCTCACGATGAACCCGCAACCATCATCTTCAACCAGGCCGATCCACGCAACCCCACGACTGACCACCACTCAGGTAGCGGCCGGCGCCTCGCCGGCCGGGCGCTTCCCGGTCACCCATCTCGGTTTGCGCTTCTCCAGAAAGGCCCGCAATCCCTCCTGCCCCTCGGCCGATACGCGTCGTTCGGCGATCTTGCCCGTGGTCATCTGTTGGACCGCGTCCCAGTCGAAACCGGCCGCCTGCTGCAAGACCCGTTTACAATGGGCCACCGCTTCGGGGCCGGTGGCCTGGATGGCCTGAACCACCCGATCGATCCAGGGGTTCAGCCCGGCTTCGTCCGGGACCATATCACAAATCAACCCAATCCGCTGGGCCTGGGCGGCATCGAAACGCTCAGCCGTGAGGGCATAGCGCCGCAAGTGCCCGGGACCGATCTTCTCCATCACAAACGGCGAGATCACAGCCGGGACGATGCCCAACGCCACTTCGCTCAGGCAAAAAACAGCCGACTCGACCGCCACCGCCAGGTCACACGCAGCCACCAGCCCCACCCCCCCACCGATGGCCGCTCCATGCACCCGGGCAATCACCGGCTTGGGACACTCTCGAATGGCCCGCAGCATGTTGGCCATCGCATTGGCATCCGCCACGTTCTCCTCAAACGAATAGCCCACCATGCGCTTCATCCAGTGGACATCCGCCCCGGCGCAAAACGATCGGCCCTCCCCGGCCAATACCACCGCCCGAACCCCTTCATCCCGACCCACATCCAAAAACGCCTCGGTCAATTCGGCAATCACCACTTCATTAAAAGCGTTGTGCAGCTCGGGCCGCGCAAGCGTCACAATGTCGACACCTCCCTCAGTAACTTGACGAATCAACTCAGGCATGCGTTTCGAGCCACATCTTCAGGAGGGGATTTGCGACATATCCACGTTTTTATTCGCCCATCTCACCCAACAAGGTCCGTACTTTGTCGAGCAGTTGAGGCACTTCATTCTTGATGATCCCCCAGACAATGGTGTCTTCGAGTACATCGTACCCGTGAACCACGTCGTTACGAAAACCAATGATCTGCGGGTAGTCCTCCAGAGCCAGGGCCACAGGTGGATCGATCCGGGTTAGACGGCTGATGGCTTCGCCGATGATGATGAAGTGGCGTTCAACGGCAGCACTGAGCACTCGATTACTCTGGTATTCCTCCAAACTACAAACCGCAGTGTGCTCCAGAATAAAGTCCGCAGCTCCACGGATATCGTCCAATAGTTTCGCGGTTTTATGCGGCATAGAGCATTCGGCGGGTCTCGTCGATTCCGCGACGAAAATAGGGATTACGTATCGCTCCCGGAGTGACCAGGTCAATGGACCGTTGAAAGACCCGCTCCAGCTCGGACAACAGACCAAAATATGCGTCCGCCAGGGGGCCCGGTTGGCGTGGCTCGAACTCCACCAGGAAATCCAGGTCGCTGGTCTGGAAGTCGAAGCCGCCGGCCGCGGCCGAGCCGAACACGTCGAGCCGGACAACGCCATATTTCTTGCAGAGGCCCTCGATCGTCGATCGGTTGTCTTCAATGAGTCCTATCATCACGTCGCAGCCGTTTGGGCCCTTCACCGCTGATCGATCGGCACGACCTTGCGTTCAGCGGGGCCGGCGTACCGGCTGAGTGGGCGGTAGATTCGATTGTTCTGGGCTTGCTCGATGAAGTGGGCGCACCACCCGGTCATCCGCGAGCAGACAAACAACGGCGTATACAAATCCAGCGGCAGGTCCAGCAGGAAATACGTCAACCCGCATGGATAATCCACGTTGGGGTAGATCGGCTTGGCCTTGGAGACGATGGGGTCCTTGATCGCATCATAGATGGCCACCCACTTCTCTTTGCCCTTTTCGACCGCCAACTTGCGCATCTCCTCTTCCAGGATGGACGCCCGATGGTCGCCGTGTTTGTAGACTCGATGGCCAAAGCCCATCACCTTCTGCTTGTTGGCCAGTTGATCCTTGACCCAGGCCGACGCCTCAGCCGCGTCTTTGAACTGCTTGAGCATGGCCATCGCAGCCTCATTCGCCCCGCCGTGCAACGGCCCCTTCAGCGCCCCGACTGCGCCGACGATGGCTGAGGTCATGTCGGACAGGGTCGAACCAATCACCCGGGCCGTAAACGTGCTGGCGTTGAATTCGTGCTCGGCATACAGAATCAACGTCAGGTCCAAGAGCTTGGTCGCTTGTTTGGAGGGCTCGACTCCCTGGGCTTGATACAAGATCTGGGCGGCGTGCGACAATCCCGCCTTCGGTGCCACGGGTTGGCCCCCTTCCAGCAATCGGTGACGCACCGAGACCACCCCAGCCGCCATGGCCAACAGCCACATGGACCGTTGCCGCAAGGCGTCCACGCCGTCGCCCTCGACCGGGTCGAAGTGACCCGCCATGGACAGCCCGGTCCGCAACGCGGTCATCATCGGCGTGTTCTTGGGAATCATGCGGATGGTGTCCACCACCTCAGCCGGCAGCGGCCGGTACCCAGCCAACCGATCGTTGAAGGACGCCAATTGACTCGCGGTGGGCAACTCGTCATAGATCAACAGGTGGGCCACTTCCTCGAAGCAGCAGGTGGTAGCCAAGTCTTCGATGGTGTACCCGCGATAAGACAAGCCGGTCTGCTCGACCGCGGCGATGCTGGTGTCCCCAGCCACGACGCCTTCCAGTCCGGGACGTGCGGTGTAAGTATCCATGTCTGTCACTCCTTGAACACCGTGAAAGGCCAACCCGTCAATGAATCCCCGCACCCGACCCATGGGCCGGTCAGGTGTTGGGCTTTGCATTCCCTAGACACGCGGCGCCGGCGGCGCTTTGGGGTCATACCCCAACAATGCGTACAGCTCTTCCCGGGTTTGCATCCGATCCAGAAACGAAGTCTGCGATCCCTCTCGTTTCAAGATGGCCAGCACGTCTTCGGCAGCCTTGGCCATGACGCGCTGCAACGTCACCGGGAATATCACGATGTTGTACCCCATCCCCGCAAACTCGTCCACGCTCAGGTAGGGCGTCTTGCCGAACTCGGTCATGTTGGCCAGCAGGATGGTATCCACGTCCTTGGCAAACCGTTCCAACTCCGCCCGGCCCTGAAGCGCCTCCGGGAAAATGCCGTCCGCCCCCGCCTCCAAATACCGGTGGGCCCGCTCCACCGCGTCGTCATACCCGGTCACGCCCCGGGCGTCGGTCCGGGCCAATAGCAGAAAATCGTCGCAGGTCTTAGCCGCCGCCGCGGCCGACAGCTTGATGCAGAACTCCTCGACCGGGACCAGTTTCTTGTCGTCCAGATGGCCGCACCTTTTGGGGAACTCCTGATCCTCCAGGTGAATCCCGCTGACCCCCGCCTGCTCCAAAACCCGCACCGCCCGGGCGGCATTCTCGGGCCCTCCGTAACCGGTGTCGGCGTCCATCAAGATGGGAATATCGGTGACCCCAGCCACATGGGCGGCATGATCCCGGGCCTCACTCAACGTCATCAGCCCAACGTCCGGCACCCCGCCCACGCTGTTGGATAGCACCGCCCCGGAAAGGTACATCCCGCCAAACCCAGCCCGCTCAATCTGCCGGGCCGACAAGGCATTGACAGCCCCGGGCATGACCACCGGACCTTGCCTCAACAGTTCACGGAGCTTGGTGGATCGAGCATGTGAATCCATTAGAACGATCTTCCGTCAAAGAATTGCCAGCGCAGTCGTCCCGTAGGGACAGCATGAATGTAGCCCGGTCCAGGCCCGCCGGGGCCGGGGTCGTGGCCACACCTACACACCCGATAGTCCCGTAGGGACGGCTGAGGTTCACCCGTAAACATACCTCTCATCATAATCGATTGGGTGCCGTTTGAGAAACGCAACGCATTCCTCTTCAAACGAGCGCGTGCCATGGTGCGCTTGCTGGTTGTCGATCTAGCGACTCGTTTCGTCAACGGCCGCTTTGCCGATGGGAAACGCTCCGTAGCCCTCCTGCCAGGCGAAATCCCGGTGCGCGGCAAACGTATCGTGGATCCATTTCGATGAGCCGGTCTTGACGAGTTGAACTGCCTTGGCCACCGGCACGTTCGCGGGCAGGGCCAACAAGACATGGGCGTGATCGTCGCTGCCGCCCACGGCCAAGCCTGTGAATCCGTTGTTGCGGGCGATGCCGCCCATATAGGGCCATATCTCTTCGCGTAGCTCAATCGTTAACGGCTTGCGGCGGCCCTTCGTGCTGAAAACGCAGTGGAACAAACATGACGTGTAGGTGTTGGCCACGGCTCCCGCCACCCCTTTTCAGCCGTGCCTGCGGCACGCTTGCGAAATGGTGGCCATCAAATCCCGGCCCCGGCGAGCCGGGACCGGGCTACCTTCATTCTGCCCCTACGGGGCGGTCTTGTTTCCTTTGCACCTCAAGTTAGATCACGGCGAACACGAACAAATCATTCAAATCCGTCAACTCATCCAGATGCCAGGCCCGGTCCAGAATGCGATTGGCCGTATCATCGGTGATCACGCCGCCGGCCAGTTTCTTGAACTTGGCCGTGACCTCATCGTCGGTCATGGGGTTCTCCGCATGACCCCGCGGGAAATCGACGCGCTTATCCACCTTCTTGCCGCCGGTCACGGTCACCGTGATATGATTGGGGATGCCCTTGGGATAGGCTGGATTCAATTCCGGGTCTTCGGTGATTTTGGTTTTGTCCAGCAAGCCGAGTACCTGCTTGTCGCTGAGGCGTTCTTCCTTGAAGGAATCCCGGGTCACGTCGCCATCGATCAACGCCACGGCTGTGCAATACCCCATGGAGTGGTCGGCTGTCTCCCGCGAAGTGGGCCGCCACTTTTCGGGCTCCGAGCCGATGATGCTGACGGCCGCCTCGAAGCTGGCGATGTGAATCTCCTCGACCTTGTCCAATTCAATCTGCGGCCGAAGCTGAAGCATGGCGTCGATGGCCGACTGCGAGTGATACTCCGCCGGCCAATACTTGATGTACGTCTTGTCGATCATATAGTCGCCCGACTCAGCCAGCTTCACCTCAGCGGCCTTGGGAATGCCACACTGCTGCATCAACCCTTTGGGCCCTTCGAAAATCTCAAACGGCCCGGTCATGCCCCGCCGGGCCAGATCAGCCGCGAACACGCCGTTGCGGGCTGCATTGGAAAACGCACACGCCTTCCACATGGAAATTTGACCCGTCCGCGTTTGCCGCGTGGCAATGTTGCACACGCCCGCCAACCCCAAAGCGTGCTCCAGACCGTCCGCGTCCAGCCCCCAAAGCTTACCGGCCGCCAACGCGCTGCTCAGCGCCCCATAGACGACGTGGTCCCACCCGTTCTTTCGCAGGCTGTCGGCGTCACATAAGCGACACTGAATCTCATAGCCGATCACCGACGCCAGAATCATATCCTTACCGCCACCCCCCGACGCCTGCGCCACCGCCACACATGCCGGAATGTTGTCCGACGGGTGGGCCGGCTCGGCGCTTAAGTACGTGTCGTTAAAATCCAGGTACCGCACCATCGCCCCGTTGGCGAACGCCGCCAACTCCGGGCAGGTGCTGTGCGTCGTGCCCCAGACCACCCCCGCACGCGTGTCGTGCAACGACTCAGCCATCGCCCGAGCAATCCGGCAGGGGGCTGCATGGTAGGCCCCCAGGGCGGTCCCAATGGAATCGATCACCCGCCGCTTGACCTCGTGGACCGTCTTGTCCGGAAGCATCGCATACTCTTGACCCACGACCCAATTCGCCATCCGCCTACCCAACGTCGCCATAACCCTTGTCCGTTCCCTTGTTTAGTCAATAAGCCTCAAAACACCAAACGAGCCGCGAACTTCAGTTCGCGCGGATGCCACCATGCGAGGGCCTAGGATAACCCCTAGACCTCTTGGCCGCACTCCATCGACTCCCATAACAGCTCCGCGATGTCCTTCTGCTCGATGCCCTCATGCTCCTGGAGGTTAATCCCATCCGACAGCATCCGCATACAGAACGGACACGCACTGGCAATCACTTCCGCCCCGGTATCGACAAGCTGATTGGTACGGACGAAGTTGACCTTGGTGTCACCCGCCTCTTCTTCCTTCCACATCTGGGCGCCGCCGGCCCCGCAGCACATGCCCCGATCGCGCGTCTCAGCCGGCTCCAGCAGCTTTAACCCCGGGATTCGGGTCAGCGTCTCCCGCGGGCTGTCATAGATGTCGTTGTACCGCCCCAGATAACACGAATCGTGGAAGGTGACTTTCCGGTCGATCGAATGCGTCGGGGCAAGCTTGCCCTCTCGAACCAGGCCGGACAAGAAGTCGCTATGGTGAACCACCTTGTAGTGCCCGCCAAAGTCGCCGTATTCGTGGGCCAGCGTGTTGAAACAGTGCGGGCAGATGGTGACGATGGTCTTTTCACCGACTTTATGACCGTCCAAGACTTCAATATTCGCCTGGGCCATCATCTGAAACAAAAACTCGTTTCCCGCCCGCCGGGCTGCATCGCCCGTGCATTGTTCTTCGGGCCCCAGGCACGCAAAATCGACCCCAGCCAGCTTCATCAGTCGCGCCGTCGCCCGGGTGACACTCTTGGCCCGGTTGTCGAAGGCTGGGGCGCACCCCACCCAGAAGAGCACTTCCGCATCGGGCTTTTCGCTGATCAACGCGACATCCAGTCCCTCGGCCCATTGCATACGCTCGTCGGCCGCGATGTTGTAGGGCGAGCCGGTCGTCTCCATCCCCCGGAAGGCGTTTTGGAGCTGGTCGGGGAATTCACCGCTCTCCTGGGCCAGGTACCGCCGCATGTCCACGATCTTGTCCACGTATGAAATAAACACCGGGCATTCCTCTTCGCAGGCCCGGCAGGTGGTGCAAGCCCATAGAACTTCGGGTTTGATGATCTCGGGAACCAGGTCCGCCCGATGTGGCTTGTCGTCACCTTCGCCCTGG
>JBHHVM010000036.1:0-13911 GCA_046754265.1 Phycisphaerae bacterium | reverse complement strand
AGCGCGCATCCGCCAGCCGCGGATCCTATTACCACGTCAAGATCGACGGCGACGCACTCCGCATCGAACTGAAAAAGATTTCGCGCCCAACGGCCGCGGGTGAGCATCCGCCGGCGCGTCAAAAAGGAATGGGCACCGGACGAGGAATCCCCGCCCGGTGCCGCGTCATGACAACCTGGTGCTGGCTGCCCAACCGCTCCCGCGAAAGGTAAACCGACCGGCGGGCCCTCCCAGACCCACCGGACTCCTCCTATCAAACGGTGCTCTCTCACCCTCCCAGGGAATCGAGCCGTCGTGCTGTTCAGGCTTGGGCCGATATCAACGCGGCGGGCATGGCTCCACCGGATTGATCGGGCTTCCGGCGCGAACCGGAAACACTCGACGATACGCAATCGGCTCGTCGAGTTCCAGCATAAACCGGACACATCGGCGAACCGCGGTCGGCGGGCCGATAAAATCCACGCTCCCGATAGGATTTCAAGGGGGAAGACCAGCAGGCGGCTACGGCGTCGCGTCCCAGGCCCGCCGGATGGCTTTCCTGATTTCGGCGTGAACCTCATCTGGACGGGCCAGGTGGTACCACGTGGCATCGTCTGAGGTATCTTCGATATTGAACCAGACGGAGCCCAACCGCAAAGCGGCTTCATGCGGGGCCCGGGTCACGCCGGTGTTGATGATCTTGAGCAGGGGGCACCCAAACACTTGGGCCGAAAGCACGCCTCGAACCCGCATGATGCGCCGGTTGGTCAGCACGTAAACTTGGGATACCCATTGCAGCATGGCCCAGCCGGACCGCGCTGCCGCCAGGGTCAGGGCTAACTCAGCCACGGGGACACCCGCCAGCCAACCCCGCGACAGACCCGACGCAATGTCCATCGCCGCGATGACCGTGGCCGTGCAGATCCAGGCAAACGAAGTGAACCCCACGCTCCAAACAGACGGCTTGATGGCCAGCAACACGATTTCGCCGCCATCCAGCAGACTTTCAGGCACCGCCATCTGCTCGACCGACAACGGTGCGGCTGCGGCACCCTCAGCCACCGACGCCCAGGCGCCCGGCTGAGACGACCCCTTCGGGTTTTCAGTGATCATGACGGGACCTCCGCAGCATAGATCTCCGGCTTGAGCACCGCGATGTGCGGCAGGTTGCGATAATGATCGTCGTAGTCCAGGCCGTAACCCACCACGAAAACGTCCTTGATATCGAAACCGACGAAATCCGCCACCACGTCGTCCGGGGCTTTGGTGAACTTTCGCAACAGCACCGCCGTCTTGATGCTCCGCGGATTCCGCTCCGCCAATCGCTCCGTCACCAGCCGCAGCGTGTTGCCGGTGTCCAGGATGTCGTCCAGGATCAGCACATCTCGCCCGGTCACGTCCACGTTCAGATCCTGCAGCAGCTTGGCCCCCTTGGAAGTGGTTGTGGCCCCCGAATAGCTGGAAACCGTGATCAGGCCTATCTTCATTTTCATCGGCAAATGACGGATCAGATCTGCCAGGAAAATGACCGACCCCGACAGAATCGTCACCAGCGAAAGCCCCGCGTCCAGATCCGGATAGGCTCCGGCGATCTCCAGCGCCATCTGGCGCACGCGATCCGCCAATTGCTGCTGCGAGATCAGCACGCGGTCGATATCGGCTTGCACGGGACCATTATAGCCGACAGGCCGGTCCTGCAACCCCAAATCACGTTCGGGATCTCAAGACATCCCCCCGTCAGCCGTGGGGCCTTCGCCTCATTTGGCTGCGACCGGCACGGCCGATACGTTTTCGAGCATCCGGTCCAAGGCGGTCAGTGCCGATCGCCTGACCTCGGCGGGCACCTCGATTCGATTGGTCACCCGCCCGGCAGCCAGCTCATCCAGCGACCACAGCAGATGCCCTGGGCTGATCCGGTACATGGTCGTGCATAGACATTGTATACCCGCCAAAGATCGAATCTGCCGGTCGGGATAGGTTTGCGCCAACCGGTTGACCAAATGCTGCTCGGTGCCGATGGCCCACTTGGACCCGGGCGCCGAATCACGCACCTGGTTAATGATGTATTCGGTGCTGCCGGCCAAGTCCGCCTTTTGCACCACCTCGAAGCGGCATTCAGGGTGGACCAGGATGGTGGTCTGGGGGTCGTTGGCCCGAATCGCGTCGCACTGCCCAGCCGTGAAAAGCTGATGAACACTGCAATGCCCCTTCCACAGCAGCACCCGGGCAGCCCGCACTTGCTCGGCGCTTAGCCCCCCGTCGGGTTCGGCTGGGTCGTACACCGCCATCTCATCCAGATCGACGCCCAACGCATGGGCAGTGTTGCGACCCAGGTGTTGATCCGGCAGGAACACCACTTTTTCCCCCCGCTCGAAGGCCCACTCCAAGACCATGCGGGCATTGCTGCTGGTGCAACACGCCCCGCCGTGCTCCCCGCAAAATGCTTTGATGGCTGCGGTGCTATTCACGTAGGTGATCGGCACGATGGTGGCGTCGGTTGCGCCGGTCAGAAAGTCCCAAGCCTCGGTGACCTGGTCGTGCTCAGCCATGTCCGCCATGCTGCACCCGGCCGACAGGTCGGGCAGAATCACCGCGACCGATTCGTCAGTCAGGATGTCGGCCGATTCCGCCATGAAATGCACGCCGCAGAACACCACGAACTCCGCCCCCCCCTGTTCGGCGGCTACCTGCGACAGTTTTAGGCTGTCGCCTCGAAAATCGGCAAAGCCAATCACATCGTCCTGCTGATAATGATGCCCCAAAATGACCAGCCGATCGCCGAATCGACGCTTGTGCAGCCCGACCTCCTCGGCGATCCGGTCGAGACTCAAAGTGCGGTATTTGGCAGGTATGGGCGGTTGAAACAGCATCGTGGGGCTCTCGGTCATCGGCTGGGTCCGACACCAGTCGAACCCGCGTGACCATTGATTTTAGCAGGCCCCCCCACCTTGGCCAAGCGACGCCCGGCCCGACTTACGGACGCCGGTTTTTGCTAATTGGCCGGTTGGGCGCCTACACTTTCGATGATGGCCCCGCGAATGATCGGCAATGCGGTCGTCTGCATGGCGCTTTCGGCGCTGCTAGCCACAGCGGCAGGCTGCGGCAAACGTCTTCGACCCGTCGAGGACATCGGGCAGCGCCTGATCGACGACGACCATGCCATCCTGGCCCAAACCGACGATCTCGAAGTCGTGGTCAGGCCCGTCGAGGTTCCCTGGGCCACTAAGGCTGGCCCCATCGGCTTTCGCGTCGAACTGACCAATTTGAGCGAAGAACCCTTCGACCTGACCCTGAACCGATTCGAGCTCGAAGACTCACTTGGGCGACTGCGGGCGCCGCTGCCTCCAGAAGGTCTGCGCGGCGCTTTCGACGCCGGGGACCGAACCCAAACCGCCCGTCGATCGAACCCGCCCCAGGAACGACGCTACCTGCTGGCGGGCTACGGCAGGTCTCACCCGTATCGGCGATACGGCCATCGCTACTATCGCCGCCATTACGGCCACTACCGTTACCCCTATCACTATGGGTTCTACTCCGGCTATTACGGATACTACGGCCCGGGCCTGTCCATCGGCTGGGGCTACGGCGGTTATCCCGACCCCTACGTCGAAGCCCGCCGTACAGCCCACTTCCTCTCGGAGCTGCTCGACGACCAGACCATCACCCCCAACCATGTCGCCGTCGGCAACCTGGTGTTCGCCCATCGGCCCGAACGCGATGAACGGCTGACCCTACTGCTGCACCTGACACCGGAGTCAACAGAATCCGGGGCGGGCACCCCTCCTGCCGATTCAGCGGCGTCCCCGGTTTCCACGCTGATGTTTGCCTTCGAAGTGCATTAACCGGGCATCACCGGCAGCGACAAACCCCGTCCCTCCGGCCGAGCGTCACCCAAGGCCGCCATTACCTCGGCAATGACGGTGTCGGCGAAAAGTCGCCCCCGGTCCGAAAGCGCCAGGTGCGTTGGCGTGATGACCAGCAGGCCTTGCGTCTCGAAGCGTTGGATCACCTCGCGGCAAGCCTGCATCACGTCGATCCCGAAGCGACGCCCAAACTCAGCCCGGTCGATGCCCGCCACCAGCCTCAGCAAGACCATGGCGGTTTCGGCCGCCACCGCCGGTCCTTCAAGCCGCTCGGTCTCGATCACCGCATCACCGCGTTCATCGATCGACCGGACGTAGCGCCCGGCGTCGGGCACGTTTCGATACCGCACCCCATCGACGTAACCCACCGCCGACGGCCCCACGGCCACGTAGGGCCTATTGTTCCAGTACATCAGGTTGTGCAGGCATCGATGGCCCGGCTTGGCGAAGTTGCTGATTTCGTACTGGCCAAACCCATTCCGCCCAGCCACCTCGATCGCGGCCAAATACATGTCCGCTTCTAGACCCTCGTTGCAGGGCTGGACCCGGCCAAGCTCCCGCCGTCGCGTCAGCATGGTGCCCGGCTCGTAGGTCAGGCCGTACAAGGCCAAATGGTCGGGCTCCAAATCGACGGCCCGTTCGATGGACTCGATCCAGCGATCCAGCGTTTGGCCTGGGATGCCGAAAATCAGGTCCAGATTCACCGATTCGAAACCAGCTTGGCGGGCAACTTTGATGGCTGGGGCGATGTCCCCAGGCTCATGAATTCGCTCCAGCGCCGCCAGGTCGGCCGGATGGAACGACTGGGCCCCCAGCGACAGCCGATTCACGCCGCCGCGTCGCAGCACGTCCGCCTTGGCTGCGTCTAGGGTGGCTGGGTTCGCCTCCACGGTGAACTCGCGGCAGGTAGATTCTCGGACCTGGCTGGCCACCGCGCCCACCAGCTCCTCCAGCGCACCGACGTCCAGGACGGTCGGCGTCCCCCCGCCCACAAAAACAGTGCCGATCGACTCGCCACAATCCCCCAGCCGGGATTCCAACTCGACGATTAACCGAGCCACCAGTCCCCTGGTGTCCCGTCCCGCATCCGGAATAGAGTAGAAATCGCAATACCCGCACTTGGTTGTGCAGAATGGTACATGGATGTAAAGCCCGTATTCAACCGTTGTCGTCGGCCTCATTCCTGATAGAATACCATAGACTCGCCCGGCCCGACGATAGACCGGGTGCGGAGGGCCTGATCCAGGCGCCGCCCTGCCGGCCCCGTCCGGGTCTCCGGGGATGTAAGATCACGGTTGGGGGCTTCGCCGGCCCGTGAGGCAGCAACACGCTATGGATGTGAATCTGATTATGTTCCGGGAAAACGGTGAGCAACGTGGCTTTCCGGTGCGCCGGGCCGTCACCACCGTGGGCCGAAAAGACGATTGCGACATCCGCATTCCGGTTGCCGAAGTGTCGCGCCACCACTCCGAGTTCCGCGTCACCAACGACCGCATCGAGATTCGCGATCTGGGCAGCGCCAACGGGACCTACGTCAACAACAAGCGCGTGACCAAGCAAGGGCTGGATGCAGGGGATCACGTGGTCATAGGCCCGGTGGTTTTCACCGTCCAAATCGACGGAAAGCCTACCGATGTCAGGCCGGTCAAAACCCGATTGCGAACCCGGGCCACTGCCAGTGCCGACGACAGTCCACTGGCCCCAGAAGCCTTTGACGACGAACTCGACCCTATCAGTGCTTTGGAAGCCCTGGCGTCCAGCGCCGACCAAACTGCCCTGGATCCATTCGACGAGGAAGAGGAAGAAGAAGCCTGAGGGCTGCCCGCCGGGGGTAAGCCGCAAACGGACCGACATCGATATTGCCTGGCGGGTCGGGCCCAGCCGGGGCAATGCGGTCGCCACCGCTTTGAGGTGTGATTGTGGACCAGACCGCCGATCCAAAGGCATCCATCGCCGTGCGCGTCACCCAATCCCGCGAGCACCGGCGCCGAATACGCATCGTGCGTCGGGCCGTGCTGTTGGGCGCCATGGGCCTGCTCATCTGTTTTGCGGCGGTGTCGCTACGCAATTACGCCTATATCCGGCAAAACACGACCCGATTCGAGAAAGCTACGGCAGGATTGGTGGCCACTTATCGCGACACCGGCACACTGCCCGTTTTCTACCCCCCGCACGACCCCATGGGTCTGCCAGAACGGGCCGATGACCTGCATTATCAGGATAGCGCCGTCATTCGCCATCTCCGTCAATCTCCCGAGGGCGGCGTGGTGGCCTACTCCGAGACCGTCCGCCAGATTCTTCGCCCTGACCGCCGCATCGTCCTGATGCTACGGTCCGGCCAATTGACCATCGAGACCATGCCCCTCCTCGAATTTCGCAGCCACCAGGAAGCCCTACGAAGCCGGGCGGCCCAAAACGCACAGAAGCCCCCCGTCCCGGCCCAGGCGCTCCCCTGACCGGCCACCGGGTTTCCCCTCCTTTTGGGCCCCGCCCACCCACGATCAGAGGATCGATCGGTGTGGAACAGGGCCGGCCGACCCGCACCAGGGGCTGCTCGGCATGACGCCTCTCCAAATAGGGCTTGCAAAGCTGCTCCGCCCCGCTATACTTCGCCCTTTTGTAACTTGACCGGACCACAAGAGGCCCGACTATGCCCAAAATGAAGACCCACAAAGGGGCCAAGAACCGCGTTCGACTCACCGCCAAAGGCAAAGTCCGCTTCAAGCGGTCCTTTGCCGGGCACCTGATGAGCGGCAAGAGTGGATCGCGTGTCCGCCGGGCCCGAAAACCCAGCTTCTTGTCCGGCGCCATAGCCAAGAGAGTTAAGCGTCTCGTGGGCGGATAGCCCATCGAGGGAATCAGCCAGGCGTATTTGCCTGACCGATTGCCCAGTGTCGCAAACTGAAGCGGCCTGCGTCTCAAAGGCCCGCCTAATCCACGGAGCAGTAGAGCAATGCCCAGAGCAAGATCCGGCGCCGCCCGCCACCGCCGTAAGAAACGCATCTTCAAGGCCGCCAAAGGCTACCGCGGCGGGCGCAGCAAGCTCTTCCGCACCGCCAAAGAGGCCGTCGTCCGCGCCGGCTGCTTCGCCTACCGCGACCGCCGGGCCCGCAAGCGCGACTTTCGCGCCCTTTGGATCACCCGGCTGACCGCTGCCTGCCGGGCGCGTGGCATCGCCTACAGCCGGTTCATCTTCGGCCTGCAAACGGCCGGCATCGCCCTCAACCGTAAAATGCTCAGCGAAATCGCCATCATCGACGAGGCGGCCTTCGACGCCATCGTGGAAATCGCCAAGCAGAACCAGGCCAAGTCCGCCGCATAGAACCCTGATAGATACGCCGTCTACGGCACCGCAACGGCGTCAAGGTCAACGACCCCCCTCGTCATCGGCGCCGAGCATACACATTGCCCGGCAACCGCTTGGCTGCCCCTTTGAGCTGCAAATTGGTCAGAATCCCCGTCACTTGACCGACCCCCAAACCGCATCCCCGGCAAATCGACTCCAGATCCGATTCTTCGTCTCCCATGGCTGACAACACCTGTCGCTCCACCTCGTTCAAACCCGGGGCAGCCCCGCCCTCACCCGCCTTATCCGCATTCTCACCCTGCGCATCGGCCCCCATGATTCGCCCCACGTCTCCCAGCTCGTCCAGGATGTCTTCCAGGTTGGTCACCAGCTTGGCCTGCCCCTGCCGGATCAGGCTGTTGGTGCCGGCCGAGTTGCTCGCATCCACCCTCCCCGGGATGGCGAACACCTCCCGGTTGTATTCCGATGCCATCCGGGCCGAAATCAACGCCCCACTCCGCCGGCCCGCTTCAATCACCAGGGTTCCAAGCGTCAAACCGGCAATGATTCGATTTCGCCGCGGGAAATGACTGGCGTCCGGCCCCGCATTCATGGGGAACTCGCTGATGAGCGCCCCACTACCAGCCACCCGATCGGCCAGGTCCGCGTTCTCCGGCGGATAGACCCCTCCCAACCCGTTGCCCAACACGGCCAGCGTCCGCCCCCCGGCCGTCAGGGCCGCCTCATGGGCACAACTGTCGATTCCCCGAGCCAAACCCGAAACCACCGTAAACCCGGCCGAGGCCAGCAGCCCCCCGAACCGCCGGGCCTGCTCGCTGCCGTAGTGCGAGCACCGCCGGGCCCCCACCACGGCCACCGCCACCGCGTCCGTCGCCTTCAGCCGCCCTCGCACGTACAAGCAGATCGGCGGGTCGTTGATGTGCTTCAAGATGGCTGGGTACCCGGCATCCTCCCAGCACAGAATCCGGACGCCCCGCGCCCCGGCCAGTTCAACCTCTTGTGCGACCCCATCACCGTCCCGGGGCTGCAGGATCCCGTCCACCCGAGACCGGCCCATCCCTTCCATACTCGCCAGTTCCGAGGCTGACGCCCGCATGACGTTCTCGATGGTAGAGAATCGCTCGATCAGCCCGGCCAGAACGACGGGCCCCACGTTCTGGGCCAGTTGCAAACTCAGGTACTTGGCCCCTACCTCCGAAATGACCCCTTCGTCCGCGGCACTCATCGATTCGCGCCCTCACACTGCCCAGCGGCACACTCAGGCCAGCATATACGGACCCACTGCCCGGGGCCAGGCAATGACCTTGCCCAATACAAGCGCGTAAAAAGAGAAAAGGCCGCAAACGGCTTTCTCGCTCGCTGCGGCGTTTTCCCTCGGAGGAAGAGGAGGAGGAGGTTGTGTACTCCAACATCCAATTCACTTCCCATTCACGCAAGTATTTTCACCAGGATGCGTCTCAAACCCGCACACAGTTCGCAGACCGCCGCGTCATCCCCATGCTATCGGACCTGGACCACGCCTGAATCCTGTCCGCCCCCGTCGGCACGCCGATAACAACCTTACCTTGTCGTGCCTCGCCCGGCTGCCGCCCGGTTCGAGCCCCGTCCGATCAACCGTCCCAGCTTCTTGATGTTAACCGCATCCCATAGCTTTCCCCCATCGGTCTCCCCCTTGGGAGTCTCCAGAATGCCCGGCAATCCGGCAAAGCGAGCATCGTTGACCACACGCCGAAACCCGCCCACGCCGATAGTGCCCCGGCCAATGTGCGTGTGTCGATCGATGCGCGATCCGACGCCCCCCTTGCTGTCGTTAAGGTGCAGACACTTGACCCGCGACTTGCCCACGCAGCGGAACAGCCCTTTCACCGTCGCCTCATATCCCGCATCGGTGGTGATATCGTAACCGGCCGCATGAATATGACACGTATCGACACAAACTCCTAATCGCCGCCGACATTCGCACGCCCCCAGAATATCCCGCAAATGCTCGAACCGATAACCGATGGCTGTCCCCTGCCCAGCCGTCGTCTCCAACAGGGTCCGCACCTTCAACGCCGGCCTGGCGTCGTAGACCTCATCCAGCGCAGCCGCGATGCGCTCGATGCCAACCGCTTCTCCGTCGCCCAGATGCGCCCCGGGGTGTACCACACACAATTTGATCCCCAGGGCTGCACACCGTTCCAGCTCCGCCCCCATAGCCTCGAGCGACCGCCGTCGATTCACCGGATGGGCCGTGGCCAGGTTGATCAGGTAGGACGCATGTGAAACCACCGACGTGATGCCGCTATTCCACAGGGCCTTCTTGAAATCGCCGATAGCCACGCCGTCCGGCGCCTTGGGCGACCATTGTCTCTGATTGGCCGTAAAGACCTGCAAACTCTCCATCCCCAGCTCGACCGCATCGCGCACCGCACGGCTCATCGCCCCCGCCACGCTCATATGGGCCCCCAGCCGCACCATTACCACGTCCTGGTTAAACGAACGTCCTGGATTCCGCTTCCGCGTGTTTCCTGGTGCGAAAATCCTTTCTCACACTCCGCCCGGCGGCGATTCTGCTACTCCCCAACGATCTTAATAAGGGCCCGCTTACGCCGCCGCCCGTCGAACTCGCCGTAGAATATCTGCTCCCACGGACCAAAATCCAACCGCCCTTGCGTGATAGCCACCACCACTCCACGGCCCATCACCTGCCGCTTCAGATGGGCGT
This sequence comes from Phycisphaerae bacterium, assembly GCA_046754265.1. Classification (GTDB taxonomy): domain Bacteria; phylum Planctomycetota; class Phycisphaerae; order UBA1845; family UBA1845; genus OFTM209. The sequence continues at coordinate 4,055 of JBHHVM010000036.1, read as the reverse complement.
CGGCATTGTCCTCGCCCGTATCGTTGTGCCGATACTGCTCGATGGGCCCATGCGGAGCCAATCCCTCCAGCCACTTCTCGTAATCGCCCAGCAGTCCGCTTTCGGCGTCGTTGATGAACACGCTGGCTGTGATGTGCATCGCGTTCACCAGGCACAGCCCTTCGCCCACACCGCTGTCTTCTACCGCCCGCTCCACCTCCGGCGTGATATTCACAAACCCCCGACGATCGGGCACTTCAAACCACAGTTCCTTCCGAAACGATTTCATCGCCGCAATCCTCCAACGGGTGCCTTTCAACTCCGCAAGCCAGAACCTAGTCGATTCGACCCCACAATGTTAGGATACTTCGTCCACAGGTAGCCCACATGAACCCGCAAGCCATGGAACCCTTCGGCCAAGCCCTGCTGGCCCACTTTCAAGGCGACGCAGCCGCGGAATTCATCATCCACCGGGACGATGGCCAGGAGACCGCCCTTCCGGCCAGCATTTTCTTCCGTGACGCTTCCGAATTCACCCCGATCGACAGGGCTGCCATGGATCGTTGCGCGGGGCACGTTCTGGACGTGGGCGCCGGGAGCGGGCTGCATAGCCTGTTCCTCCAACAAAAGGGCCTGTCCGTCACCGCCATCGACATCAGCCCGCAAGCCGTAAACGTCATGAAACAACGGGGTTTGGCGGATGTGTACCGCGCAGACATCATCGACTTTCAAGGCGGCCCCTTCGACACCCTGCTCATGCTGGGGCACGGCATCGGCATGGTGGAGACCCTCGCGGGCCTGGACCGATTCCTGACCCACGCCCATGTTCTGCTGACCGACAACGGACAAGTGCTGTTGGACTCCCTGGATGTGCGACTTACGGACGACCCCAGCAACCTGGCCTATCAGCTTGCCAACCGACGGGCAGGTCGGTACTTCGGGGAGATCCGCATGAAGGTCGAGTTCCAAGACCGGCACAGTCCCCAATACGGTTGGCTACACGTGGATACCAGAACCCTTGAGCATCACGCCAGAACAGCAGGCTGGCAATGTGAGACCATCCGGCAAGAAACGACGGGCGATCACCTGACCCGACTGACAAGATCGTAAGGGGACCCGTGCTCGCAACCGGCGCTCTCGGTGGGCACTTCTTTTTTGCAGATTCCGTCGGCCCCCTCCGGGCCCCAAACTATTGACCCAGCGTGACTTAACAGATCCCAAACATGCCCCGGCATGGATAACCTAACATTTTGCGAACTTTACCCTTGACGGGCCCGGGCTTCGGGGCTATGTTTCAATTCGGAATGGAGCCCAAAAAAGGCGGTCCTGATTATGTCCCTGTTGGTCACCGGCAGCATTGGCATCGATACGGTCATCACCCCTCACGGGGAGGCTTCCGAGGTTCTGGGAGGCTCAGCCGTCTATTTCGGCTTTGCCGCCAGCCTGTTTACTCAGGTTCGGCTGGTTGGGGCGGTGGGCGATGATTTCCCCGCCCATTTTCGCGACCTCCTTGCCTCTACCCAGATGGACATCACCGGCCTCGAGACCCGCTCCGGAAGCAAAACCTTCCGCTGGACGGGCAAATACAGCCCCGATATGAACGACCGGGACACCCTGGACGTCCAGCTTAACGTCTTGGCTGAAGACGCCCCGCCCGTGCCCGATGCCTTCGCCGACAGCGACGTGGTCTTTCTGGCCAACGCTCATCCCGCCCAGCAGCGGGCCATGCTCAACGAAGTGCCCAATGCGCGATTGAGCGTTTGCGACACCATGGACCTCTGGATCGACGCTGAGCGGGACGAGCTGCTCAAGACCCTGGCCGCCGTCGACGGGGTCATCATCAACGATGGCGAAGCCCGCATGCTCACCGACCAGACGAACTTGGTCCTGGCCGGGCGGGCCATCCTGGACCTGGGCACTGAGTTCGTGGTCATCAAAAAGGGCGAACACGGCGCCATGCTCGTCACGGCCGAAGCGGTCACCACCGTCCCAGCCTACCCCACCACCGAGGTTCGCGACCCCACCGGAGCTGGCGACAGTTTTGCCGGCGGCATGTTGGGCTTCCTCGACCAGATGGGCACCTTCGACGCCGAGACTCTACGCCGCGCCGTCGTCCGTGGCACCGTGGCCGCCTCCTTTACCATAGAAGCCTTTTCCCTCGATCGTCTCCGCCAGGTCACACAGGATGACATCGAGCAGCGGGTCCGCAGCTTCGTGGATATGCTACGGATCGAGTAAGTGCAGCCACGCTCTGTGTGGTAGCAGTTTATGTGGCACCGGCTTCCAACCGGTGGGTGTGTGGCACCGGTTTCCAACCGGTGGGTGTGTGGCACCGGTTTCCAACCGGTGGGTGTGGCACCGGTTTTTAACCGGTGAAATCGATGCCTGACATCGCCCAGGCCCAAGAGGATTGATGCGGCTCTTCGTCGCCATCGAGTTCGACCAATCCGTCATCAAGGCGGTCCAGAGGGTGCAGCGACGGTTGAGCAGGTTTGACCCCGAGATTCGCTGGACGGGGCCCGAGCAGATGCACCTGACGCTCAAATTCCTGGGTGAGGTGCCCGACGATCAGGTTCGGGCCGTCTGCGGTGCCGCCAAGGGTGTCGCCGATCGAGTGGCCCCGATCCATTTGGCCGTAAACGCCTGCGGCTGCTTTCCACCGCGGGGAGACGTCAGAATCATCCATGCCGGCATTGCCGAGCCACGTGGTCTTTTGCAACGTTGCCGCCACTTGTCTGAGGATGCATTTGCCGGTCTGGGCTTTGAGCGCGAACGCCGGCCTTACTCGCCGCACCTGACCCTGGGCCGTGTCCGGCGGGGTCGCCGGGCCGACGGCCTAAGAGAGGCCGTCGCGAAAACGAGCTGCGATTCTGTGGAGCATGCGGTCGAGGCACTGTGGGTCATTCGCTCCGATCTGAAACCCGGCGGAGCCCAGTACACCAAGATCGCCGAGCACCCCTTGAGCGGCCCGGCTTGAAGCAAGAGAATAACGTTCGTACGCGACCAATCGAAACCCAAAGCGAGGTCCATACCATGGACGCCAAACAATCCGCAAGCGGCAAAAAAGATCAAGCCCTGGATCGGGCTCTCCAGCAGATCGAAAAGGCCTTCGGCAAGGGGTCCATCATGACCCTGGACTCGGCTCCCGCCATCACCGATGGGCTTTCAACCGGTGCCCTGTCCCTGGACCTGGCATTGGGCGGTTTTGGTTTGCCTCGCGGTCGAGTTATAGAGCTGTTCGGCCCCGAGTCTTCCGGCAAGACCACCCTGGCCCTGAACGTGGTCGCCAGCGCTCAAGCCGGCGGTGGCGTGGCTGCCTTCGTCGATGCCGAACACGCCCTGGACCCCTCATGGACCCGCAAGTGCGGCGTCAAGCTGGAACAGCTTTTGGTCTCGCAGCCCAATTCCGGCGAAGAGGCCCTGGAAATCACGGAAATGCTGGTCCGTAGCGGCTCGGTCGATGTCATCATCATCGACTCGGTCGCCGCCCTCATTCCCCGGGCTGAGATCGAGGGGCAAATGGGTGACACCCACGTGGCCCTTCAAGCGCGCCTGCTCAGCCAGGCCATGCGTAAACTCACCGCCGCAATCGCCAAGACCCGCTGTATCGTCGTCTTTATCAATCAGATCCGTATGAAGATCGGCGTCATGTTCGGCAATCCCGAGACCACCCCCGGTGGCCGGGCCTTGAAATTCTACAGTTCCGTCCGCATCGATATCCGCCGCATCGCAGCCATCAAAGAGGGCGACGTCATCACCGGCAACCACGTCCGGGCCAAGGTGGTCAAGAACAAAGTCGCAGCCCCCTTCCGCGAAGCCGAGTTCGACATCATGTTCGACGGCGGCATCAGCCGGGAGGGCGACCTGCTGGACCTGGCCCTGGCGGCCGGCGTGGCCACCAAGACCGGGGCCTGGTTCAGCTACGGCGACGTTCGCCTGGGGCAAGGTCGCGAAAACTCCAAAACCTTCCTGCGCGACAATCCCGACCTATTCACCGAAATGCGCGAAGGCGTCCTGGCCTGCCGAAAGGCCAAAGAGGAGTCCAGCAAGCCCGCTAGCTCCAACGGCAAGGCCAC
>JBHHVM010000035.1:0-14073 GCA_046754265.1 Phycisphaerae bacterium | reverse complement strand
TGACGGGGAAGCTGATCATCTCGGCGGTGGACCAGCGGGTGCGTTTGTCGGAGCTTTCGGGTCAACTGTGCGGCGGCAAGTTGGATGGTGAGGTCGAGGTGGACCGGCAATCGGGGCGGTATGCCTGCCGGGCGGTCATTCAGGGGGCCGACTTGGGCGAACTGGTGGAGGCTGCTCAGGGGGGGGAGGCCGCCAAGACGAATGCGACGGGGACGGTGGCCGCACGACTTTATCTAAGCGGGCAGACCGGCGATTCGGCAAGCCTGACGGGCGGCGGAGAGGTTGGGATTGAGCGGGCCCGGATCTTTCGGTTGCCGTTGATGTTGCAGATTCTAAGCGTGCTGGGGCTGGCGGCCCCGGTCGATGCGGCGGTGCAATCGGCCTCGGCGGAGTTTGCGATTCAAGGCCCACAGGTGGAACTTCAGAATATCCTGGTGCGTGACAACACGGTGGCCATGGCGGGCAGCGGGCGACTGGTTCGACCGGGTTATTTGATGGACCTTCGGTTGGTGGCGGTCAGTCCGCACCGGTGGTTCCAGATGCCGGTGCTGACCGAGCTTGTGGAAGGGGCGGCCCGGGAGCTGATCGAGATTCGAGTGGAGGGAAAGTTGGGGCAACCGGTGATCCGGGCCAATCCGCTTCGAGGGGTCAGTGGGGCGTTGGAGACGCTGCTGGGTCGGGAGGGCTGGGATTAGGAAGTTGTCGGAATGGGACCGTTAGGTGCCGGTTGGGCGAACCGTCGCCGAAGTATGGGTCTTGTTGGTAATGTCGGGAGCGGCCGGGGGGTTGAAGGGGTGCCGATCGGGACCGGCTCTGATGATGGGGCGGACAAGTCCGGACACGGTTGGTGATTGCACGTGTTGGGCGATCGACCCTAGCATAAGCGGGTCCACCGCCGATTGGCTGACGCTGGAGCAGCCTGGGTGCGTGGGACGAGTTTCGAGCGGTTTTTAGGAGTGTTCTTTATGCATCGTCATCGGTTGTTGACCGCGGGATTGGCCATGGGCTTGTTGGCCGGCGCGGTTCGGGCGGAGACCTTGGGCATCGGGGATCAGGCCCCGAAGCTGGAGGTTTCCCATTGGTTGAAGGGTGATCCGGTGGACCTGGCTAAGGTCCGCGGGAAATCGATTGTGGTGGTGGAGTTCTGGGCGACATGGTGCGGCCCATGCGTTGCGGCGGTTCCGCATTTGACCGAGCTGCAACACAAGTACGCCGACAAGGGCGTCATCGTCGTGGGGGTCACCAGTGAGGATCCCAACAATACGCTGGAGCGGGTCAAGGCATTCGTGTCGCAGCGTGGCGACGACATGGGTTACCGGGTGGCCTTCGACAAGCCGGCCAAGATGGACCGCACGTTTATGGAGGCGGCCGGTCAAACCGGCATCCCGACGGCGTTTGTGATCGACAAGTCGGGGCGGGTAGCGTGGATCGGGCACCCGGATGAGGGGTTGGAGAAGGTGGTGGCCAAGCTGGTGGCTGGGACGTTTGATATCGACAAGGCCCGCAAGACCTTTGCGCTCCAGGCCAAGATTCAAGAGGCCATGTATGAAGAGCAGTGGGTCCAGGTTTTTAAGCTGGCTGACCAATATATTGAGGTGGACGCCGAGGCGGTTGCCCCCTGGCTGATCAAGATGCAAGCCCACCTGATGCTGGATGAGCCTGCCAAAGCGCTCAAGGTGGCTGAGCGGGCGGTGGGCGCTTTCGCCAACAGCGCGGAGAATCTATCTGCTTTGGCCGGTATGCTGGTGATTTCGGACCAGGATCACGATCACGAGCATCAGGCTGGTGAACCTTCGGGCGAACAGCAGGGGGCCTTTAACAAGCTGGCGTTGGCGGCGGCGAACAAAGCGGCAGTGTTGGCGCCGAATGATGCGGCTGTGCGGGCGGGGCAGTATGCCGTGTTGACGGCGCTGGACCGGCAGGATGAAGCGCTGGTGGTGGCGGAGCAAACCATCGGCCTGTTGAAAGATAAGGGCACGGCCCTGGGCATGTTCGCCCGGCAGTTGGCCTCCCCGAATCCCAAGCATCGGTGCAACGATCTGGCACTGCGTGCGGTAGACCTGGCCATCGCCGCCCAGCCTGAGGAAGCCCGTCATTTACAGACCAAGTTTTTCATATTGGCGGCCTGCAAGCAGAACATCGAGGCGGCCCGAAAGATCGGGCATTATCTTCTGGAGAAGGCTTCAAGTGATGCCGCCCTTTTGGACGGATTCTCTTGGTCGTTGTTGACCGACGCGCCGTTGATGGGCAAGTTCAACAAGCTGGCCCTGCTGGCGGCGGAGAAGAGCCATCAACTTTCGGGAGGGACCAACTGGTCGTTTATAGACACGCTGGCGTTGGCCAAGTTTGAGAATGGACTGGTGGACGAGGCGATAGAGTTGGAGAAAAAAGCCATCCAGATGTGCCCGGAGGAGGGCCCCAAGCGCGTGTTTGCGGCAGCCCTGGAGCGGTTTGAGGGGGCCAAGTAGGCTGGGCGGTGCTTGAAGGGACTGTGGAATAAATCCAGGCCGTCGATGCTCGTGACACGGGCATCGGCGGCTTTTTCTAAGCTGGAGCGCGGTCCGGTCGCCTTCTTGAAGGAGTGGGGCAGGATCGGTCGGCGGCATGAGCAACGGCTTCCTTGATCCGGGCAGGCGTCGGGGAATCGGACCTGGGCGAGATTCCTGGGCGGTTGAGGGATTTTTTGAGTCGCACTTGGACTCCAGCCTCCCTTGAATCGAGGGGGCTGACCCTCTATCCTCATACTATAGAGAATCGTGCGCAGACCGGCATAAGCGGCTTTTGGAGGCGCGTGACGGTCTTGGAGGTGTGTCTGTCCGGGGCGCCCCGGATAAGAACCGTGTAGGGAAAGGACGAGGAAATTATGTCGAGCGCTGCGAGCAGGTGGTTATCGGTCGTAGCAACAGCGTTGCTGTTGTGTAGTGGTCCGGCTTTGGGGCAAGGTCGCCCCGGGGTGCAGCCCATATCGGACGACGGAGTTTGGACAGCTCTGGATGGGGCCGGGCTGAGGGCAGCGGTCGGAGAGGTCTGGGTCATGCCCGATAAATTCGAGGCTTTTGGATTGGACCACGCAGCCTTGGGCGATGTGTTGTCCTTGGCGCCGTTGGAACTCTCCGAAGAAGCCAAGGCGTTTCAACCGGAGATTCAGTTGCCGATGCCGGACGGTAGTTATGCACGTTTCCGGTTTGTGGAATCGCCCATCATGGAGCCGGGTCTGGCGGCCAAGTACCCCGGGATCAAGACGTATCTCGGGAAAGGCGTCGATGATCCGCTGGCCACGGTCCGGTTCGATATTACCCCGGCTGGTTTTCATGCCCAGATTCTGTCGCCCTCCGGGCGAGTCTTGATCGATCCTTATTTCAAGGGAGACAACATCCAGCACGTCAGTTTTAATGCCCGCGACAACGCAAACGTCCCGGGTCCCTGGCAGTGTCTGGTCAAGGGCGAACGGCAAGCCAACGCGGCGCCGGTCTTGGATGAGACCACCGACGCACTGCGGATCGGTGAGACGCTGCGGACTTATCGGTTGGCCAACGCCGCTACCGGAGAATACACCGCGTTTCATGGCGGATCGGTGGCGTCGGGTCAGGCTGCCATCGTGACGGCCATCAACCGTGTCAACCAGGTCTACGAGGCGGACGTGGCGGTGCGCATGGTGCTGGTGGCCAATAACGACCAACTGGTCTACACCAATTCCGGTTCCGATCCGTATACGAACTTCAGCGGTTTCACCATGCTCGGTGAAAACCAGGCTAACGTGGATTCGGTCATAGGCAGCGGCAATTACGACATCGGCCACGTGTTCAGCACGGGCGGCGGTGGTGTTGCCGGCCTGGGCGTGGTGTGCCTCAACAATCAGAAAGCTCGAGGCGTCACCGGTTTGTCTTCTCCGACCGGCGACAGCTTTTACATCGATTTCGTGGCCCACGAGATGGGGCACCAGTTCGGCGGCAACCATACCTTTAACGGGTCGTTGGGCAACTGCTCAGGCGGAAACCGCAGTGGGGCCCATGCCTACGAGCCGGGCAGTGGATCGACGGTCATGGCCTATGCCGGTATCTGTTCCCAAGACAACCTGCAGTTTTTCAGTGACCCCTTCTTTCACCACGAGAGCATTCGAGAGATCCGTAACTTCGTGACCGGTTTTGGCGGCGGTTGTGCGGCCCAGTCGGGTACGGCCAATACCGATCCCACGGTCAGCGCGGGGGCCAACTTCACGATACCTCAGAGCACACCTTTTGAGCTGACGGCCCTCAACGGATTCGATCCGGAAGGCGACCCCATCACCTACTCGTGGGAGGAGCGCGACCTGGGACCGCAAGCCTCGGTCCTGGCTCCGGACGACGGGCAGATTCCCCTGTTCAGATTCTGGCCGCCGGTGACCATCCCCTCGCGGATTTTCCCCCGGCTTAGTGATCTGTTGAACAATACGACGGTCAAAGGTGAACAGCTTCCGACGACGTCGCGGACGATGGACTTCCGAGTGACGGTGCGCGATAGAGCTACGGCTAGCGGTGGAGTGGGTGGCACCGGCTTTGGCGACATGACAGTCACGGTGTCGGCCGGGGCGGGTCCTTTCCTGGTGACATCGCCCAACAACGGCACGGAGGCTTGGGCCAGCACGGGCGACGTGATTTGGGACGTGGCCAACACCGATTTGCCGCCGGTCAACGCGGCTAACGTGGACATTACGCTGTCCACTGACGGGGGGCTGACCTATCCTATCACGCTCTTGGCAGGGACCCCCAACGACGGATTTGCCACGGTGGTGGTGCCGCCGGGCAATCAGACCTCTTCGGCGCGCGTGCGAGTTCAGGGGTCCAACAACATTTTCTTCGACATCTCGGACCAGAACTTTACGCTCGGGCCTCAGGGTCCCTTGGCGATCATATTGCCAAACGGTTCACCGCTGTCGATTCCCGTCGGGACGGCCACCAATTTCGATGTGGAGATTACGGATTTGGAAGAGACCCTGGTCCCCGGCACTGCGATACTGCATTACCGATATGGCGGCGGCGCTTTCCTGACAGCACCGTTGACCGCCATGGGCGGCATCCTTTATCAGGCGACGTTGCCGGCGGCTGGGTGCTCGGACACTCCGGAGTTCTACGTCAGTGCTCAGGGTAACCTTGGCGGTACGGTCACCGAACCGGCCAACGCGCCTGCGACGACGTTTTCGGCGGTCGTGGGGCAGCAGGTGCCTTTCATGACCGAGACCTTTGACGCCGGCGAAGGTACCTTCACTTATCAGGACGGACTGTTCAGAGGCACGGCGGATCCGGACGCGTTTGTGGACGGCGTATTCGATGTGGCGGGAGGAAACCCGGGTGGCGGGTTGCACCTGACCTTGGGGCCTTTGTCGACGGAGATGTCCGGCGGATGGGTGTCCTCCTTTAACGTGGCCAACGGTCCGGCCGATGTGCAGGTGGATTTGTCTTACCGGTTACTCATGTCGGGGCTGTACGAGGCCGGCGAGATTGCCCAGGCGCTGATGAGCGTTGACGGGGCGCTGATCGGTGAGGGGGCCAACGATTACATTCTGCAATTCGAAGGTGACGGAAACGTCCCGGCCACGGACATGGATTCGGGGTGGCGTACCTTCAGCGTGGTGGTTTCGGGCCTGTCGACCGGCGCCCACCAGTTGGCGGTTGGCGGCTATAACAATGCCAGCACCTTCTCCAACGAGATCACCGACGTGTTCTTTGACAATGTGACGCTGTCGCAGTTCGAGTGTACCCCCCTAACGCAGATCGTCAGTGTGAGCAGCGTGCAGGACCACGGTGGCACGCCCTTAGGTTTGGATCTGCTGGCCAACCCGGTCGAACCACGACTTAACGGAGTGGAGCTCATCGAAGTGGGCCTGGACAACCCGGTGGCGTCCGTTAGTGCGTCGGTTTCCTGTGTGAATCAGACTTACGCCGGGACGCTGACAGCCACGCCCGCGGGAAATAACGTGTCACTGGCCTTTGCGCCGGCGCTGGCGGACGTGGATTGCTGCACGGTAAGTCTGAGCGGTGATGTGATCGACAGCTTTATCGTTCAGCCGCTCCGCGGCGACGTCGATTTGAGCGGGGCTGTGACCACCGGTGACGCCAGCCAGGTCAGGTTCTTCTTCAATCAAACGGCGGCGGCGGCCGGTGCCCAATGGGATTTCGATGCCAGCGGGACGGTGACCACCGGAGACTTCTCGCAGATTCGTTTCTTCTTCAACAACACAGCCCCGACCTGCCCGTAGGTCGTTCGGTTGAAATAGTGATGAACTCTCGCCCGCTTGCGGCTTTGGTCGCAAGCGGGCGATTTCTATGAGCGTGATGGAGCGTTCCGATAAGGAACTGAGGAGCGATTCTGGCGTCAATAAGTGGGTAATGGCGTGAAGATGTCCGCTTAGACTTGGAATCGGGTTGTCGATTCGGTAGAATGGCGGCTCTGGAGTCGGTAAATGGGCAATCTCGGTCAGAAGGCGGCCGCCGCCATCATTTACGTTCGATTGGGCCATCAGGCAACACACAGGCCGATTCGACGGACCGGCATGGGCCCTTTGTTGCCCCGTGATGCCGAGTGCATCGGGGTCAACGCCAATTCCCGCGGTACACCTATTCCACTCGCCCGGTTGTTGTGTTGGATTTTGCCGGGCTGGTTGTGTTCGGCGTTGTTGTTGCAAGAGCCTAGGGTGCGCTCTGACCGCACCGTGGGGGCATTGTGAAGCGTCATACCTGGAGTGCGGGCCATGAAGTCAACTGTGTGGCTGCTCACGCTGTGCGCGTGGGCGGCAATTTGTGTGGGGTGTGCCAACGATCCTAAGAGCGATGCATCCGGTGGCGGTGCTGAGGCTGGCGTCGTCGATCAAGAGACCGGTGCGACCATCGGCGACGAGTTCGCCGGCGGTGAATCGGATGTGACGCCACCTGATCAACCCCCGGATCCGTCCCCCGGCGCTCCGCTTCCGGAGAACGGGGTGGAGCCCCCGGCGGACGGGCCGGTGCCGCCGGGCGAACTGCCTCCTGACAATCCCGATGATGGTGAGCCTGCTGTTTGGAGCATTGCGTTTGACGCTTCCGGCGCGGGGGCGCTCTCGGCTGTGTGGGGCAACGCCCCGGACGATGTTTTCGTGGTCGGCGGCACTCCCGCACAGGGCGAGGTGTACCATTACGACGGTACCGTTTGGCGGGCGATGGAAGTTCCGGACGTCCCGCTGCTGGTGTGGGTCTATGGTTTCGGACCGGACAACGTTCTGGCTGTGGGTGTGGGCGGAGGCGCGGTGCGCTATGACGGCGTCTCCTGGACGAAGCTGGACAGCGGGACTACTGAAGATCTGTGGGGCGTCTGGGGGGCGGCGCCGGATGATGTCTGGATAGTGGGCGGCGACGTCGGTCTGGACGACGCCAATATCTTTCACTTCGACGGCGAATCCATCACACCAGTATCGATGCCGGAAAACGACCGCGAGGCCACGTCGCTGTTCAAGGTGTGGGGGATCGGCTCGAAAGTTTTCGCCGTGGGCGAGAGAGGCCTGATTCTTCAATACGAGGACGGCCAATGGTTTCAGGTGCCGGCCGGTGCCAATGCAGATGAAGATTTCGTGGCGCTGTGGGGAACTGGCGAAGACAATATCGTGGCGGTCGGCGGCCGATCCGGCGCCCGTATCGGGAAGTACGACGGCACGAGTTGGCAGACATTCAAACCGAGCGGTATTCCGGGGCTCAATGCCGTTTGCATGATCGAAGCGGACGAAGCCGTCGTCGGCGGTGTGGAAGGGTATACGGGCAGTTTTGACCCGGGCACCGAGACGCTGACCGATACCGAGGTCATTACCAGCTTGGCCCTGCACGGGGCCTGGGCCGATGGGAGTGGGCGCTATTATGCAGTGGGCGGGCGATTCAGAGATCCATATGAAGGCGTGGCCCTGGTCCGCACGTTCGGCGCTGCGGGCATCGACGTGCAGCCACCTCTGGGCATTCCCGTCGAGTGTGTCGTGGACGGCGACTGCTCGACGGGCAGGGTGTGTGATGGCGGCGATTGCGTGCCGGTGCCCGGCTGTAGCGGATCGGACGACGATGGCGACGGCTGGTTGAACTCCTGCGACAACTGCATCAGCGTAGCCAACGCGACGCAAGCCGACAACGACGGCGACGGTCTCGGGGACGCCTGTGACGCGTGCCCCGGATCGGCGGATGCCGACGATGCCGATGGTGACGGTGTGCCCGACGGCTGCGATCAGTGCATCGGGGGCGATGACGGCGTCGACACGGACAACGACGGTGTTGCCAACTTCTGCGACGTGTGTGTGGGGTTCGACGACAATACCGACGCCGACGGCGATGGCGTGGCTGATGGCTGTGACGCGTGCCCGGGATTCAACGATGCCGACGATGCCGACGGCGACGACGTTCCCGACGGGTGTGACGTCTGCGCCGGGGGGGACGATACGCTGGACGCCGACGTCGATACGATTCCGGATTTCTGCGACGTTTGTCCGGGGTTTGATGACCGGGTCGATGCGGATACCGACGGCGTCCCCGACGGGTGCGACGCTTGCCCGGGATTCAACGACGCCGTGGACGTGGACTCTGATGGGGTGCCCGATGCGTGCGACATCTGCGCGGGCGGAGACGATAAACTGGATTCGGACAACGATTCGGTGCCGAACTTCTGCGACATCTGTCCGGGTTTTGACGACTTCGCCGACGCCGATACGGATGGAATCCCGAACGGCTGTGACATCTGCGAGGGCAGCAATGCCGGGGACGCCGACAGCGACGGGGTGCCCGATGCCTGCGACGTTTGCCCCGGGGCGGACGACTTGGCCGATGCCGATACGGACGGCGTGCCCGACGCCTGCGATATTTGTGCGGGCTTCGATGACCTTCTGGATGCCGACGGCGACGGGGTTCCGGACGGCTGCGATATTTGTCCGGGCTTTGACGACGCGGTCGATGCGGACACCGACGGCACGCCGGACGGCTGTGACCCTTGCCCGCTGGACAATCCAGACGACACCGATAGCGACGGCATCTGCGATTCGAACGACATTTGCGCGGGATTCGACGATACGGTCGATACCGATTCGGACGGCGTTCCGGATGGCTGCGATGCCTGCCCTGGCTTCGACGACGGCATGGATGCCGATGCCGATGGCGTGGCCGACGGCTGTGACGCGTGCCCGGGGTTCCCCGACGGCGCCGACGCTGACGGCGACACCGTACCGGACGGGTGCGACGTATGCCCGGGGTTCAGCGACCTGATCGACAGCGACTCGGACGGAGTGCCGGATGGTTGCGATGTCTGCCCGGGTTTCGATGACACCATCGACAGCGACGGCAACGGTATACCGGACGGTTGTTGCAGCGCCGAACCCGACTGCCTGTTGGGTGAATCCTGCAATGGTGGTTTCTGCACACCGGCGACGGCCGACATCGAGCTGGGCTACGGCGATCCGTACATCAAGATTGCCGAAGGTGGGGACATGCCCATGAACCGGGGATTCCAGGGATTCGGCGAATTGTTCCTGAGCTACCGCACCACCGGGTATACGCCGGGCGGCAACGCAACGATTTCCTTGCGGATTACGTTGGTGGCTGACGGAACGGACGTGCTTCCGGACACCACCGTGCCGGGAAATACGTTCGTCGAGATATCGCCGGGCGTCAACGAAAAGCTCATCGACTTCTGGCTCGTGTTTCGGAATCCAAACGAATACTATGGGATGACAGCCAACGTGTTCTTGACCATCACCGACGAGACAAATCCGACGATTTCGGTCTCGATCCAGCAGACGGTTGTGATCGTAAACCCCAGTGCGCCGTAATCGAGAATAGGGAAACTCAAGGGATGCCCGATTAGGGCAGGGACAGGAGAATGTCGATGAAGCGCTTCCTATCGCTGGTGTTGGTTTGCTTGTTGATAAACCTCTTGGTCGTCGGTTGCTCGTCGCAACCCGCCGGGTCGGGCGGATCAGGCGGAGGAGGGCAGGATCAGCCGGACGGCCCGGGTGGCGACTCGGGCGATGGCCAGGGGTCGGATGCCGATCAGGGCCCGTTCGAGGGCGATGGACCGGTGGCGGAGGGTATTTCGGCCAAGCTGGGTGAGATCATGCCGTCGGCCACATCTGACCAACGGGCGACGTTCACGCGCGGGTTGGATGTCATGCAGCGTCGCTTTGATCTGGCCGACGGATTGGGGCCGGCGTTCAACGTCACGTTTTGTGGTGCATGCCACGAGAAACCAACCCCCGGCGGCACATCGGGTATTTATCGCAACTTCTTCCTGGCCGGTCGATTGACCCTCGATGGAGCATTTTTGTTTAGCCAGTCGGCTGGCGACGGCGGGGGAGTGTTGCGGTTGTTTTACTACGGCCCGCTTGAACAAGCTCGGCCGGACGTTCCCGATAGCACGACGATCTTCGCCCAGCGCAGTGCGATTCCGTTGTTCGGTGTGGGCCTGCTGGCGGAGCTGAGCGACGAGGAACTTCTTTCCCGGGCCGATCCGGAAGACGTGGACGGCGATGGAATCAGCGGCCGGGCGAACTTCGATCGCGGGTTCGTGGGGCGCTTCGGGCGGAAATCACAAACGGTTTCCATTGAGGGCTTTATCCGCGGGCCTTTGTTCAATCACCTGGGGGTGACGACCTCTCCGCTGACGGATGAGCAGCGCTCGCAGTTGCCCGTGGACAGCTCCACGGCGGCGGCTCTTAAGGCGATTGCCTCGACGCCCGGCGGCGATCAGCAAAAGCTTGGACCTCACATGCAAGCGGCTGCCCCCGACGGCCCCACCGTGGACGACGACGCCGCGCCCGATCCTGAAATGTCCGGCCAGGATCTGTTTGACCTGGTGAGTTTCACCATGCTACTGGCGGCGCCGGAATTTGAGGAGCCGACCGCCCAAACCGAGCGAGGTCGATCGCTGTTCCATGAAGCGAGGTGCGCGGATTGTCACGTGCCCAGGTTGCAGGGGCCTCGTGGGCCCATCGGGGCGTATTCCGACCTGTTGCTGCACGACATGGGCGAAGACCTGGCTGACGGAATCGTGATGAATGAAGCCAGCGGTTCGGAGTTTCGCACGCAACCGCTGTGGGGGCTTGCGGGGACCGGACCGTATCTGCACGACGGCCGGGTAGATACTATCGAGGAGGCCATTCTCGCCCACGGCGGCGAGGCGTCGGACTCGCGGGACGCTTTTGCCTCCTACGACCAGGAGCAGCGGGACGACGTGGTTGAGTTTCTCCTGTCACTTGGAGGGCGAGATCAGTTCAGCACGGGTCTGCTCGAGCCGGGCGCCCCAATTCCCGGCGTCGGTGAGTACGGCGGACCCAGCCGGGACTTGACCGAGGCGGAGCAAGAGCGGTTCCTTCGGGGCCGAGAGCTGTTCGACCACGAATTCGGGTTCGCCTCGGGAGCCGGCTCGCCCCGCCTGAACGGCGACTCCTGCCGGGCCTGCCATTTCGATCCGGTCATCGGCGGGGCGGGGCCGCGCGGCGTCAACGTGATGCGGCACGGAATTCTGAGCGCAGAGGGCGCATTCGTTCCTCCCAGCGTGGGCACCATCCTGCACAAGGAGACAGCCGTCCTCGATCAAGCCGTGTTGCCGCAGGCTGAGGCAAACGTGTATGAACACCGCCAGACGCCTCACGTGTTCGGGCTGGGTCTGATCGAATCGATCGCCGACGAGACCATTACCGGCAACGCCGACCCGGGTGATGACGACGGGGACGGCATCAGCGGCCGGGTATCCATAACCGATGACGGACGAATCGGGCGCTTGGGTTGGAAGGCACAGGTTCCCTCTGTGGCCGAGTTCGTCCGCGACGCAATGGCGGCTGAGCTGGGCTTGACCGTCGAACTCCAGAGCGGGCTGACCTTCGGCAAGGTCGACGACAACGACGACGTGGATGATCCGGAGCTGCTGGCGACCGAAGCCGAGGACCTGGCCTTTTTCATCGGCATGCTAGGTGCGCCGCCCCGCCAGCCGATTGCAGATGCGGCGCAGGTGGACGCCGGCCAGGCGTTGTTTGACACCATTGGCTGCACCGCTTGTCACATCCCTTCAATGAGCAGCGCGGAGGGATCCGTGCCTCTGTACTCCGATCTGCTCCTGCATGAGATCCTCGAGGCGGATACGCCCGGCATCGAGGACACCTCAGCCAACATGAGAGAATTCCGCACCGCGCCGCTGTGGGGTCTGAGCCAGACACGGCCTTATCTCCACGACGGCTCAGCCGACACGATTGATGATGCGATCAGGAAGCACGCTGGGGAGGCCTCTGCAAGCCGCGACGCCTACGATGCGCTTAGTTCAAGCGACAAGGCAGCCGTTCAGGCGTTCCTCGAGACCTTGTAGGGAGTGATCAACCCGTTCACCGTGGGCAATCGGACGTCAATAGTATTTGGAGTGAAGCAATGACAAGGTTTAGACCTTTCGCTTCGGTAGCACGGATTCTGGTGTCCATGGCCGTGATCGCCCTGGTGGGGATTGTCGTGGCTGGATGTTCCACTGAAACGCCGTCGGGGGGCGGTCAGGCGGTTGCCCTTGACCCGCCGGCTGATAACGAAACTGATGGGGGCGACGATCCCCAATCTGCGCCGGCCGACGGCGCCGCCGCTGATTCGCTGCACGATGCCCTGTCGATGCCCGCCAGTCCGACCTTGTCGCCCGCTAACTTCCGTAGCTCGGCAACCTGCGGCGCCTGCCATCCGAATCACTTTGCCCAATGGCAAACCTCGATGCACGCTTACGCGACCAAGGACCCGGTGTGGCGGGCTCTGGTCGCCATTCGCCAGACGGACTTCGAGGGCCAGCGCGACCAATTCTGCATCCAGTGCCACAGCGCCATCGCCACCCGCGGGGGCGAGGTCGTGCCGGGGTTTTCGTTCGATGATTTCTCGCCGATCGCCCTTGAGGGCGTCACCTGTGAGTCATGCCACAAGGTTGCGGGCCTGGAGCGGGTCTACAACAGCGGGCACGTGCTTGACGAGACCGGGCCCATCCGCGGCCCCATTGAAGATCCCGTGCCGAACGGGTTCCACGAGTCGGAGTATTCCCCGCTCCACGACACGTCCGAGTTCTGCGGCGGATGTCACGACGTCATAGAGTTTAGCGACCTGAACCTGGAGCGTCCTTATGAAGAGTGGGTCCCTTCGCCGGCTGGTCTGGCGGGCAGAAACTGCCAGAGCTGCCACATGCCCAGCTACACCGGACGGGCTGCGTCCGTCGAAGGCGTGCCCGAGCGCGACAACCTTCACCTGCATCGCTTCATCGGGGTGGATATGCCGCTGTCGGAAGACTTCATTACCGACCCGGAGCTGGCCAGTGAGATCCGCGCCGAGGTCGTCGCCCTACTTCGCTCGGCCGGTGAGATCGAGGTCCAAGCGGCTGCGAGCGTCAAGGCCGGCGAGCAGATCGACCTTGCGGTCACCGTTCGCAACCTGATCGATGCCCATAACCTGCCGACCGGGGCCACGTTCAACCGCCAGCTCTGGGTGGCTGTGACCGCGACTGATGCTGAGGGTAACATCCTCTACCAGACGGGCCACCTTGACGACAACGGCGACCTGCGAAACTTTTGGAGCGGGCTGGATCAATTCGGCGACCACGACCTGATCGAGTTGGCTTCCCGCTTTGTCGATGAACGAGGGAACCCGACGGTCTTCCCCTGGAAGGCGGCCGAGCACATTTCCAACTCGCTTTCGCCGCTCTTTGCCCGCACGTTTACACTGTTCGTGCCCACCCAACCCGACACGGTCGGGCCAATCACCGTCGAGGCCCGCCTCCGATTCCGGTCCTTCCCGCCATTCCTGATCCGGGCGCTCGGCCTGGACGAACTGGTGAGCCGGCTGGAGATCACCGACATCGACGAGCAGACCATCACCGTCGAAATCGCCGGCTAAGGCCAACCCCGGGGCGCTGCGGCGCCATCAACATGTAGTCTTGGCCAATAAGTGAAGTTGCGATTCGAGTTTCTCGCGCATTCTCAATGAAACGCGAGTCTACGGATCGGAGGAGGAGGGATACTCTGCCAGCTTGCCTCGCGCCGGACCCCAGATGAGGTAACCCGTTTAATACCAGGAAGTTATGGCGCTG
>JBHHVM010000034.1:0-14087 GCA_046754265.1 Phycisphaerae bacterium | reverse complement strand
CGCATCACAGCCTAGAAGACCCCGCCCAATTCGGCAATATCAGCCGCCCTGCCCGAGCGTCATTTGCGGTCACCCACTCGACGAAGAAGCCTTGACGGTTTTCAAGACGGGCCGCACCCGTAACTACCCCAGTGCGGCCAAAGGATCGACCTGGCCTTCGGCTTGAATTGGCGCAGGCAGCCTCGTAAGGTACGGCTTGATCGGCATCTGCGAAACCTGTTGGGTAACCCCGAGGATTCACGCTCCATGCTCCTAACCTGTCGTGCTGGAATAGGTTACGACATTCACCGCCTGGTGGAAGATCGCCCCTTGGTCTTGGCGGGGGTGACCTTGGACTATCCCCAGGGCTTGGCTGGGCACAGCGACGGGGACGTGGAGCTGCACGCGGTGACCGACGCCCTGCTGGGGGCAGCCGGGCAGCCGGACATCGGAGATTTGTTTCCCGACACCGACCCCGCCTACAAGGATGCCGACAGCCGCAAGCTGCTGGGCCGGGTCATCGACCGGATCGCCTCAGCCGGCTTCGCCCCGCACAACATCGACGTGATCGTCCACGCCGAAGTGCCCAAACTGACCGAACACAAACGGGCCATGACTGAGTCCATCGCAGCGCTGACCGGCCTGGACTTGGCCGCGGTCGCCGTCAAAGCCAAGACCCATGAAGGCTTGGGCCCGGTGGGTCACGCCCAGGCCATCGCCTGCACCGCCATCGCCACCATCGTGCCCGTAAATGACACGTAGTGACATCCCTGGGGGGAGCTGATTCGCCATCATGGCCATACACGTTTACAACACCCTGACCGGCCACAAGGAGACTTTCGAGCCGGTGGACCCGCCGAAAGTGGGCATCTACCTGTGCGGCCCCACCGTCTACAAACCTTCGCACATCGGCCATGCCGTGGGCCCCATCATCTTCGACGCCATCAAGCGCTACCTGACCTTCCGAGGCTATGAAGTGACCTGGGTGGTCAACGTCACCGACGTGGAAGACAAGATCATCGTCGAGGCCCGCCAGCAGGGCTGCACCTGCTCTGAGTTGGCCGAGCGGATCGCAGCCGAGTATTTGGCTTCCATGGACCAGCTCGATATCACCGGCATCGATCAGATGCCCAAAGCCTCGGAGCACATCGGGAACATCATCGCTTTCATCCAACGGCTCATCGACCAGGGGGCAGCCTACTCCTCGGAGGGCGACGTCTACTTCGACGTGACCGCCGACGGCGATTACGGAAAACTCTCCAACCGGGCGGTGGACACCCAGGAAGGCCAGCGTGAACTGGCCGGGGGCCACAAGCGCCACCCGGGCGACTTTGCCCTGTGGAAGGCTGCCAAGGCGGACGAACCCGATGAAGTCAAGTTCGATTCCCCGTGGGGCCCGGGGCGACCGGGTTGGCACATCGAATGCTCGGTGATGAGCATGCAGGTCCTCGGCGAAACCTTCGACATTCACGGCGGCGGGCTGGACCTGATCTTCCCGCACCACGAAAACGAGATCGCCCAGTCCGAGACCGCCACGGGCAAACCCTTCGCCAAGTACTGGCTGCACAACGGACTGACCCGCTTTAACACCAAGAAGGTCAGCAAGTCCGACCCGCAGATGCAAAAGGCCCTGACGGAGATGACGCTGAGCAATCTGCTGGGCAGGTATCCCGGCGAGCTGCTGCGCTTTTTCATCCTCTCCACGCACTATCGCAGGCCCATCGAGTACTCACCGGCCGAGATCGAATCCAAGCGGAAGGGCCTGACCACCTTCCATCGCCTGTTCGAGCGTCTCGAACGAGCCACCAAGCAATGCCCGTATCAGGATGGGCCCACCCTCGATTCGCTGGGGGGATCGACGGAGTTCGACTGTGAGGTCCGCGAACACCAGGCCCGTTTCGAGCGGGCCATGGATGACGACTTCAATACCGCCGCTGCGATCGGCGTCATGTTTGAGTTGGCCAATGCGGTGAATCGCTTTATCGAACGCGAGCGGATCGAATCCGACAGCGGCGGCGCGCTTGGCTCCGTGGCTCTGGCCGCCGGTCGGCAGCTTGTCGCCCTGGGTCGATTGCTGGGGCTGTTTCTAAAACCGCCGGCCGGCGTCGGCGGCGCCGACACCGACCTGGCCGAAAAAGCCGTGCAGGTCGCCATTGAGATCCGCCGATCCGCCAAATCGGACAAGCGCTTCGGCGTGGCGGACGCCATTCGAGACAAGCTGTCCGCCGCCGGCGTGACCTTGGAAGATCGAGGCCGGGAAACCACCTGGCGGGCCGATGGGGCTGGCGACGCCCTGGATGGCGTGGTCCAATCCCTGATCGACGTTCGGACCACCGCCAAGAAGGATAAAGACTTCGCCACGGCTGACGCGATTCGCGATCAACTGGCCCAGGCAGGCATCACGCTGGAAGATCGGCCCGACGGCACGGTGTGGAGAAGCAGTTGAACGCGGAACGCGGAACTGTTTGACGGCACACAAGATGATCCTTTGCGGTATTGACCCGGGGCTGGAGGTTAGCGGCTACGCGGTGGTCCGTGTGAATATCGCCGAGAACGGCAACCCCGCCGTCGGGCTTTCCGATCCGCGATCGTTTCACATCGTCGATGCGGGCGTGTGCCGTACCGACCCGCAGGCCGACATGCCGGATCGCCTGGCCCAGATCGACGCCGATTTCACGGAGTTATTCGAGCAGTATGCCGTGGATCGGGTAGCCATCGAACAGCTTTATTCCCACTACAAGCACCCCCGCACGTCGGTGCTGATGGGCCATGCCCGCGGCGTCATCATCTGCTGCGCCGCCCGAAGGGGAATCACCGTCCGGGACTTGGCCGCCACCCAGGTCAAGCGCTACCTGACCGGCAATGGCCGGGCCACCAAACAACAGATGCAGCGGGCGGTCGCCAACGTGTTCGGGCTGGCCCAACTCCCCCAACCCAACGACGTCGCCGACGCCCTGGCCATGGCCTATTGCAGCGCCGGACAATTGGACGGGCGGCGCAGAATCCCATCGTGACGCCCGATTATCGCGGGGCTGCGCCGTTTTAAGATTCCGCGTTTCGCAATCGCCGTTCCGCGTTACAATACCCTCCATGCTCGTCCGCATCACCGGCACCGTGGCTGAGGTCGAGACCGACGCCGCCGTCTTGGAGCGTGACGGCCTGGCCCGCGAGGTGCTCATTCCCGGCTACGCTTTGGGCGAGTTGACCGCCTGCCGAGGCCGACGGGTCACCCTGCACACGCTCGAGTTCCTCGAAGGCAACCAAGCCAGCGGGCATCTGACGCCTCGGCTGTTGGGATTCCCCCGGGCCCAGGACCGCGAATTCTTCCGCCGTTTCGTCTCGGTCAAAGGCATCGGACCGCGCAAGGCGCTCAAAGCGCTGTCCGAACCGGTGGTGCGCGTGGCCCGCTGGATCGAGCAGGGCGACAGGAAGTCCCTGGCCACACTGCCGGGTATCGGCAAGCGGGCAGCCGAGTTGATCGTGGCCGAGCTGAAAGGCAAACTGGAAGCCTGGGCCTTGGGCGGGGCTGAACCGGCGCCCGAATCGAACTGGACCGAAGCCCAGCACGACGCCATCGAGATCATGGTGGCCTGGGGCGACAACCGGGCCGACGCCCAACGTTGGCTGGCCCGGGCAGCACAAACGCATCCGGACGTGGATTCGACCGACGAATGGGTTCGGTCAGCCTACAAGATCAAGACAGGATCAGAAAACTAACGCGGAACTCGGAACGCAGAATAAGGGTGGCGCCGAGCATGGGCTTAATTCATTCGCTAGTCGCCATTGGTAATTGCCTTCTATGTCTCGTGAGCGCGTGATATCGTCTGAATCCGATGGGCCTGCCGAGGAGGCGTTGAACCTCTCCCTGCGCCCCCAGACGCTGGACCAGGTCGTCGGCCAGCGCAGTGTGATCGAGCGGCTCAAAATCGCCATGGACGCCGCCAAAGGTCGCGGCGAACCGCTGGAACATCTGCTGCTTTCGGGTCCGCCCGGCTTGGGCAAGACCACCCTGGCCCACGTCATCGCCAACGAAATGACCGGCCGACCGCCGCGCATCACCTCGGGCCCCACCCTGTCCAAGCCGGCCGACCTGATGAGCGTGCTGACCAACCTGGGCACCGGCGAAATCCTCTTCATCGACGAGTGCCACCGCCTGCCCAAGGTGGTCGAGGAGTTTTTGTACCCTGCCATGGAAGACTTCCGCGTCGATTTCACCATCGAGGGCGGGCTTTCCGGGCGGATGGTCAACTTCGCCCTGCGTCGATTCACGCTCATCGGGGCCACCACCCGGGCGGGAATGCTGTCCGGGGCCATGCGGGACCGTTTCGGGCACGAATACCACCTGGACTTCTACGACCAGCCCGACCTGGCCGAGATTATTCGCCGGTCCGCCGTCAAGTTGAAGGTCGCCGGGGCCGACCGCGCCCTGGATGCCATCGCCGGCCGGTCGCGGGGCACGCCTCGGGTGGCCAATCGCCTGCTGCGGCGCGTGCGCGACTACTCTCAGGTTCGCGCGGACGGCCGACTGACACCTTCTGTCGTCAACCAGGCGTTGGAAATCCAACAGATCGACGGGCTGGGTCTGGACGATCTGGACCGGACCTACCTGACCACCTTGATCCGCACCTACAAGTGCGGGCCAGCCGGCGTCGAAGCCCTGGCAGCCTCCATGGGCCAGGAGCGCGACACGCTGGAAGACCTGGTCGAACCCTTCCTCCTGCAAATCGGTTTCGTCACCCGAACCCGACAGGGCCGATGCGCCACCCAAGCAGCCTGCGAACATCTGGGGTTGGCGTTCGTAGAAATGCCCAGCGGTGCAAGCCGCAATGCTTCGGGTCCAAGTCTGTTCGACGAGCGCCCGGAGTAATGCAAAGTTCGGGTGGCACGGTCTGGCGCAGCCAGGCCGTGGGTTCCCGTAATCGCCACGACCTGCCGACTGAATCGGTAGGCCGTGCGACCTCCCAGTCCACGTGCGCTATGGCGCCAGCCTCGTCTTGTGTCTTACGCGGTTTGTTGTATTCCAAGTGAAAGGTGCGCTCTTGTCCCGTTCCCTGGCACGCCTTGTTTATGCAGTCTTATTGATAGCTATCACGCCGGGTGGTTACTTGCTGTTGTATCTCATATTGCGACACACCTATTGGGGAAGGAGCCCTGATGCCCTCGTCACAGCAGCGCTATTCTGTGCGGCGGTCATGATCCCGGTTTGGATACTGTTGTGGCGAAAACAGGTGGTCTGGACGATCAGTCGAGTCATCCTGACCATCCTTCTCGTCCCCGGATCGGTTGCGGTTGCCTTCGCCGGCTTTGGATTGTGGGCGATTTGTTCTCCGGGCAACTCCACGGAGTACGGTATTCTAATCGCAGCCTTCTGTTGGTTGATCGCATGGGTCGCCGGCACGGTCATCGTCTGGCGGGAAACGAACTTCGAGGCCGTCCAGCGTCGGGCCGCCGTCTTCGACCGACATCTCAAATGCCCGGGGTGCGGATACGATCTTCACGGGTTGGACGTACCGCGGTGTCCGGAGTGTGGCACGCGGTTCACGCTGGGTGAGTTGCTGGCCTCGATGATCCGGGCTGACCTGTTATAATCGTCAGCCCAATCAATTCCGTGGATAGAGGTCCAGGGCTGTGGATTGGACGTCGACGCGGGCGGAGGCGGAGTTGGACTCGGTCCCGGTCACGGCCGTTCGCCCCGCCAACACGATGTAGTAGGCTAGCCCCGGCTCCATAGTAAAATCGAAGGTGGGGTTCTGCTGGCTGGACCACCGGCGGGGACCATTGAACGGCGTAACCTCGGTCAAAACCATCGACCGCAGGATCCGGTGGTTCGAGTCGCGGACAAAAACGCGCAAGCCCAGATGGTCCGGTTCCTTGGCGGGCTCGTCCGGGTTGCCCTGAACTTCGCAGGAGTAACTGACCTTCAGGTCGGCGGTGACATCCAGCGGGTCCGTGCCGCGGTTGTCCAGCACGTAGCCGAGTTGAAATTCTGCGGTGGCAGCACCCACGCCGTCGGCATCAGCCTGGCAACTTGCCCGCCCAGCCGGGTCCGCCGACGAGATCGCTTTGCCTTTGCCGCTGGCGTGCCGCTGCGTGTCGTGCAGATTAAAGCCCGTGTCGCTCGGCAAGGACAAAGGCTGTCCCTGCGAGAAGTTGGCCACCAAGGAGGCGTGCTTGTCCTGCGGCAGGTTGGCCGATTCTCCAAATCCCGCCTGACTGCAACCCACAGCCACCGCGCCGACCAGCGAAACCGCCACGCCCCAGCCCGCCCTCTTGAATCCTGTCATGCCCAAGCCTTCCTTTTACCGACCGGGAAACTCGGGGGTTGTCCCGCGCCTCCCGCATCGGGCCATTATCATAACGCGCCGCCTATCGGCGACAAGGCCCGCCAATGGGGCCTCGATCAGACCTCCAGTGCCCCGGTGAACCGGTCCGCCGGCCCCCGGGGAGTATTCGGGCGCATCTAACCGCCGTCAAAGGGAGTTGTCATTCAGCCATGCCTTCGAACAGCTTGGCGGCCGCAGCCTGGATTTCGGTTGGCGTCATGTCGCGCAGGCGTGTTGCGATCCCCCACTCGTGGCCAAACGGATCTCGCACCCGGGCGAATCGTTCGCCCCAAAACATGTCCGTCGGCTCCAGGAGAACCTCCGCTCCCTGACTTCGCATTTGAGCCACCATGGCGTCACATTCATCCACGTAAAGATGAATCGCCACCGTCGTGGCACGCAGGATGCATCGCCTCCTGCCAACCAGCGTTGTGCGGACCCACAGCTTGAACATCTGTGCCACACCTTTGCAGCGGTCAAAAGCACGCGGACTTCCTCTCCTAACGAGCCGAGTGTCCATAGACCGTCTGCCATAGCATTGCCGACCTGGAGTGCAGCGTGTTCTTTCCCTTTCCGTCACACGGAACACGTCGTCCAGCTCACCAAAGGCGGGCGAGCCTGTGCCGCAAGGCCTACCTGCACCGTCGAGATGGCTGCGAGAAGTCCGATAGGCTCGAGGCGGCCTGCGCTGTGGCCGGGACAATGTGCCTGGTCGATTGAGCCAGATGTGGATGTGCCGCGCCCCAACCGATGCCTGCCTAAAAAAACCAGAATGGTGCGGAAGAAATCCGCCCGGCACTTCATCTAAGACCGTAAAGCGTCGGCGGCGCGCATCCGGAAAGCGGAAAGGCGAGACACCTCTGTTACAAAACGACGTGAATTCATCAATGAACTCGGGAAATGTTCAGCTCGGGCATTGGGATGATTAAGGTGGATTGAAGATGCTATTACTTTTCCTCAGAAGCCTCCGCTACCGTTGGATCGAGAATGTGCTCGCCGCCGTGGTGGTGGCCGTTGTGTTGGCCACGTTGACCGCTCAGCGGGCGCTCTCCACGTCTACGCTGGGCCAGGTTCACGAGTTGGCCCACAAGCCGGGCAAGAACATATTGGCGGACCCAGCCCCCGGGCGGCACGACTCGATTCCACCAATGTGCTTGGTGCGGTTTGAGGACAATAATCCAATCAAAGTGCGTCACGAGGGTATTGCAGTGAAGAAACGGTCACCCGGTTGACGGACTTGGCGAGGCCTTCCAAACCCCAACAACCGGGGAATCCTTCAGAATCGCTGGAAGGTTCCCGGCGGGCCGAGCATCCAACTGTAGACGGGCCAGAGCCTCTTTTTGGGGGGCCGATCGTGTGGATCGGAAACCGCCCCTGTCCAATAGACGCACGCATCACGATGGAGATTATTCCGATGCAACGATTCTGGGTAGCGACGATGGCGTTGGCTGGATTGACTTTTGGAATAGGCGTGAACTCGGCTGCGGCCCAGCATGCCCACGAAGGCGACGAGACGGCGGGCCAATCACACGAGCGGGCTGAAGGGCATGGCGGCGCGGTCACCATGTCCAAGGAGTTCCACGTCGAAACGGTGTTCCTGCCGGATCAGGTGCGATTGTATCTTTACGACCAAAAGCAGAACCCCATGCACGTCAAGCATTGGGAAAAGGGCTTGGTCGAGGCCACCGGCGTGATGCAATTCCGCGATCGCCAACGGGGCACCGCAACCCTGGAGTTCACCCGGGCTGCACCGGACGACTATGCCTGCCCCATGCATCCGGGGCAGCGCTCCAACAAGCCCGGCCAATGCCCCGAGTGCAGCATGAAGTTCAGCAAGCAGGATATCCCGGAGGGCACGCTGTGGTCGTGCCCCATGCACCCGGATGAGAACGGTAAGGCGAAAGGCAAATGCGCCGACTGCGGCATGAAGTATGCTCCGCAGGATTATCTGGCAGCCTCGGTCAATCTGGAAGCTCTCGAAGACGGGGCAGCCAAGGTCACCATCAACTTGAATAACCTCGCCGGGATGATCCAGCACACGCTGCAGTTCACCGAGAAGTTCAAGGCCGCCAAGAAGGGGCAGGCCCACGACGAAGGCGGTCACGAAGATGGCGAACACGAACACGGTGGCCACGTCCACGGCGACCACGACCATTAGGCATTCCAACAGGACATGCTGCACCCAGGGCGCTACCTAAATAGGGCTTCTTGCATGAGCGGAGACACTAACAGGTCGAAGACCGGTCCCACACGCCCACACAGATTCCGTCACAGCGCCTCGGGCTTGCGAGGGCGTGCATGCACGAGGGTCATGCAGCCCACGGCCCCATACAGACCATGGAGTCGAAGGACGATGATTGCGGGCCAGCGTGAACGGCTTTATCGTGCGTTGCGGTGCTCTTGGCATTTCTGTCTTCGCAAAGACCAAGGTCAGACCGCTTGCACCGTGACGTGAACTCGAAGTTGACAAACCGCGGGGATGTCGCCCCGTTAAAGCGAGAGACCGACAAATGATCGATCCGTACCATCGAGGCGACCGTTTGGGATTTGAGGCCGGTGTGGGGGGCCTGGTGTCCTGTCTGGTCCTGGTGGGCTGTTCGCTCAATCAAGCCGGGCGGGAAGAGGTGTCCAGGGCACTTGAGCAGCACGCCCTGGCCCAACCGGCCGACGCCGAAGCCTATGCTCAAACGCCATCGCTACGGCCGCCCGAGCGGACCAAGGCCCAACAGACTGAGCAGTCGTTCCATGCGCCAACCACTCTGCGGGAATTCATTCTGGCTGCCCTGAATAAGAACCCCGACATTCAAGCCGCCCACCAGAAAGCTCGAGCTAAGGCCGAGAGAATCCCGCAGGTCACGGCATTGCCGGACCCCAACCTGAGCACCAAGACGTTGCCCGAGCCGGTGCGAACCGCAGAAGGCGACAACTTTTTCATCCTGGGGGTCAGCCAGAAGCTGCCCGTCCCCGAAAAACTCGACCGGGCAGGGCGCATCGCCCTGGAGGAGACCCGGATAGCCCTGCAGCGCTTGGAAGAAACGCGGCTCCGAATCATTGCCGACGTCAAGCGGGTTTACTTTCAACTGTACGTGATCGACCAAAGCCTCCAAGTGACCCGCGACAATCAGGATCTACTTCGCGGCTTGATCGACGTGGCCCGGGCCCAGGTCGCGGCGGGTCGGCGCGGCCAAGACGATGCCCTTCGGGCTCAGGTCGAGTTGTCCAACCTGGAGGCGGAGTTAATTGCCCTGCGACAGAATCGCGTCACGGCGGCGGCCCGGCTCAATGAATTGCTGGACCGACCGGTCACCACGCCGGTCCCGACCCCGGAGGGTTTCAGCATCCGACAGGCTGACCTCTCGCTGGAGAATCTCCTCGCCAAAGCGGTGAAAGCCAATCCGGCGCTCAAGAGGCTCGAGCACCGCATCGAGCGAGAGGTTCACGCGGTCGAGCTGGCCAGGTTGGCGTATTGGCCCGACTTCATGCTCGGTTTCGAGTGGATGTCCATGGAATCGCGCAAGTCGTTTCGCCCGCCGCCCAACCCGATGACCGGGCAACGCCCTGCCGTCCCCAAGTTGAGCGAAGACGGCACGGACAATTGGGGGATTACTTTTGGATTCACCCTGCCGATCTGGTTCGACAAGATCAAGGCGGGCATTGATGAGGCCACCTACAACCTGGCAGCGGCCCGGCGGGAATACCAATCGGCCCGCAACCGGGTGGATTTTCAGATCGAGGACGCGCTGGAACGGGTACGCTCGCAGCGAGACTTGGCTGCACTATTTGACGGTACGATCATTCCGCAAGCCCGGCAGACCTATCAAGTTTCTCAAGCTTCTTACATCGCCGGCACCAACGATTTTCTGTATGTGATCGACAACTGGCGCAAGTGGCTGGTCTTCAACATTCAGTACTACCGTTCGCTGGGCGATCTGGAGCGAAGTGTGGCGGACCTGGAGCAGGCCATCGGCCTGAGCCTTTCCGAAGCAGGAGCACCCTGATGAACCGCGCATCAACCAGGAAACAAGAGATGCACCCGGTCGCAAACTCCGGTTGGCTCGGCTTTGCCCGGGGGGCGATGGCTATAGAGCCGTGGGGAAACCCGGGCACGCCAAAGCCGGCGACTTATTACCGTCGTCAGGGACGCGCCGGTGTCACCGGGCTTTTGGTGCTGGTGGCGCTGGCGGCTGGGGCAGCGGGCGGGTTTTGGATACCGGGCCGGCTGGGCTTAGACAGCACGTCGGCTGGGGCCGGCGGTGGCGGGGAAGGCGCGGCCGGCGACGACGAGCAGTGGTACACCTGCGGCATGCACCCCAACGTGCTTCAGAAAACCCCCGGCGATTGCCCCATTTGCCAAATGAAACTGACGCCGCTCAAAAAGGATAGTGGAGACGGCGACTCGGGAGGCTCCAACGAACGCAAGGTGTTGTACTGGCGGGCGCCGATGGATCCGAATGTTCTCTCGGACAAGCCCGGCAAGAGCCCCATGGGCATGGACCTCGTGCCCGTATACGCGGACGACCAGGAGTCGGCCTCGTCCCACACCATTCGCATCGACCCGGTCACGATTCAGAACATGGGCATCCGATCCACCGTCGTCAAACGCGCACCACTGATCAAGACGATTCGGACGGTGGGTCGCGTGGACTACGACGAGCAACGGGTCACCTTTGTGGACACCAAGTTCAACGGATGGATCGAATCGCTGTACGTCGACGAGACCGGTATGCCCGTCGCCAAGGATGAACGCTTGTTCGACGTGTATTCGCCGGAACTCTATGCCGCCCAGGTGGAGTATCTGGCCGCCGTCGAAAACCTGCCCCTCCTGGAAGGCAGCACCTTCGCACCAGCCCGCGAAGAGGCGGTCAAGATGGTCGACGCTGCGGTCACCAAGCTTAGATACTTGGACGTTTCAGACGGTCAGATCGCCGCTTTGCGCGACACGGGCAAGATCGAAAAAACGCTGACCATCCATTCGCCCTCCGAAGGGATCGTCACCGAGAAGATGGCCCTAGAGGATATGTACGTCAAACCGGGCATGCGGCTCTACACCATCGCCGATCTTTCGCAGGTCTGGGTGTATGTCGACGTCTACGAATATCAGATCCCCTGGGTGGGTGTGGGCCAATCGGCTTCGATGACCCTACCCTACGTCTCCGGAAGAGAGTTCACCGGCAAGGTGGTCTACATCTATCCCTACCTCGAGGAGCGGACCCGGGTGATCAAGGTCCGCCTGGAATTCGACAATCCCAATCTGGAACTCAAGCCGGGCATGTATGCCAACATCCGCCTGGAGTCTCGATTGCAGCGCGATGCGCTGCTCATTCCGCGCGAAGCCTATATCGACTCGGGGACCCGGCAGGTGGCCTTTGTGGACCGGGGCGACGGCAAGTTCTCCCCGCGTGACATTCAGGTGGGCGTCGAAGGCGAAGCGGGCATGGTGGAAGTGCTCTACGGTCTCGATGAAGGCGAGGAGGTGGTCACCAGCGGCCAATTCATGCTCGACGCCGAAAGCAAGTTAAAGGAGGCCGTCGCCAAGATGATGGAGGCCGAGCGGGCCAAGACCACCAAGCGCACGCCCGAGTCACCAACGCAAATGGCGTCAGGCCACGATCATGCCGCGATGGAGGGCATGCCCGCCGATGCCGCCTACGCATGCCCGATGGAAGAACACCCGGACGAGGCGGACCCCGCCGAACAAGGGGCGTACTACTCGGCCAACCCCGGCAAATGTCCCCGGTGCGGCATGAAGCTCAAGCCGCTGGACGAACTCGAATGGGTCCGCGTGCGTCGGGCCGCTGAGGGAGGCGACGTCGCCTATACCTGTCCCGAACATCAACACGTCTTCGCGGATCAAGGCGGGCAATGTCCGCGCTGCGGCAAGAAGTTGATGCCCTTCAAGGTCATGTACACCTGCCCGGACGCCGAGCACGCCGACGCCGTCAGCGCGTCGTCCGGGAATTGCTCCCGTTGTGGACGGGGCTTGGCCGCGTTTCGCGGGATTTGGCTGGACCCGAGCATGGCCGGGGACAATGTGCCCGGCGAACCAGGCCTGGCCGACGCGGCTGCGTACCGTTGTTCGGTGCATCCGCTGGTGCATAGTGACAGCCCGGGTCAGTGCACCATCTGCGGCGCAACCCTGGAATCGGCAGAGGCTGCTTCTAAACCTTCTGAAGCGCTACAGATTCCACCCGACGCGAAATACACCTGCCCCATGAAGCGTTGTGGGTATTTTTCGACGGCACCGGGCACCTGCCCCAAGTGCGATATGGACCTCAAGCCGATCGAGCAGGTCGGCTGGGCCAAGGATTTGAACGCCCGAGGCGCTTCGGCTGGTTCCAAGCAACAATTCTTTTGCCCCATGCATCCGAAGAAAGAGCGAAGTGACCGGCCCGGAACCTGCTCGATTTGCGGCATGCAGTTGGTCAACCGAGAAGCATTCCATCAAGCTCAGGATGCCCCGGCCCAAGTGGCGGCCCAGATGGACTACATTCTGGAGCACTATCTCGAGCTGCAGAAACTGCTGGCCTCGGATCGGAAGTCCGGCATGGCACGGCACGCACTGGGACTGGCCTCCGCCTCCGAGGAATTGGTAAAGCACCTGGAGGACCCCACCGTCAAGTTGCCCCCCGAGATGAAATCTGCCGCCCGTAGACTTCACGCGGCGGCGCTGACCATCACCGGTGCCCGCCTGGACGAAGACCGGGTCAGCTTCGTGGAACTCAGCGCCGCCGTCGAAGCGCTGATCCAACACGCCCGCCCCAGTCACCAGCGTTGGCCCAAGCTATACATCTACCACTGTCCGATGAGCAAAGGAGACTGGCTCCAGGCATCGGAATCCAAAGCGAATCCCTACTACGGCTTCAAGATGCTTAAGTGTGGTGAGCTCAAGGGCGTCAAGTAACGCCGGCGACCAGGGCAGGCCGGCGTCGGCTTGCCCTGCCTGATTGATCCAAACGGTGCCAAGAGAATCTCATGATCGCCAAGATTATTGAAGCCTGTGGCCGAAACCGGATGCTGGTCGCCCTGCTGACCGGATTCATCGTCCTGGGCGGCATCTGGACCCTTTACAACATACGCCTCGATGCCATTCCCGACCTCTCCGACGTGCAGGTCATCATCTTTACCGACTATCCCGGTCAAGCCCCCCAAGTGGTTGAAGACCAGGTCACCTATCCGTTGACCACCTCAATGCTGGCTGTCCCTTTTGCCAAAGTGGTGCGGGGGTATTCCTTCTTCGGCTTTTCCTTCGTCTACATCATCTTCGAAGACGGCACGGACATGTACTGGGCCCGCTCGCGCGTGCTGGAGTATCTCAACTACGTCTCCAGCCGACTTCCAACCGGCGTCACACCGCAACTTGGCCCAGACGCTACGGGCGTCGGCTGGGCCTATGAATACTCCCTGCGCAACGGGTACTACTGTTCGCACCACCCCCAGGGGATGTATCACCATCCCGATGAGCCGGACAAGTGGTACGCCTCGCCGCGTGAAGCGCCGGAAGACCTGCGCGAGGAGTTGGAGCGGGTCCGTAACTTCGAGCACGGCGGCATCTGTCCATGGGACGGCCAAACCGAGCTGGTCCTGGGGCAATACGATCTTTCCGAGCTGCGCAGCCTGCAGGACTGGTACCTGCGATACGAGTTGACCACCGTCCAGGGTGTCTCCGAGGTGGCTGGCATTGGCGGTTTCGTCCGGCAATACCAGGTGGTGGTCGATCCGGACCGACTGCTGGCCTACAACATCCCGCTTAGCCAAGTCAAAACGGCCATCAAGATGTCCAACAAC
>JBHHVM010000033.1:0-14098 GCA_046754265.1 Phycisphaerae bacterium | reverse complement strand
CCCTGACCCGTCTGTTCGGCACCCGACACAGCCCGGACGCCTTCAACCGCCCCGCCCCGACCGGCCGCCGGCTGAAACGCCGGCTTGGAGTTTGATCCGTTCAAGCCTCTTGCAACCGGCACAGCCGTCCGGTCGAGGCCCGACCCATCGCCGCCGCCTTCCGCCGGTCCAATGGCTGGGCCCCGCAGGATCGGTCGATCGTTTTGACCACTTGTTGACCCGTTCCCGACCAAGCGCGGGCCCGACCCGGGTGATTCCGATCCGCCCGACGATCTGGCTTCGCCGCCGGCGGACCCACTTGGTGAGGTGATCCTCCCGTCTGAGGCCGTCACCTTCCGCTCACCCACGCCAAGCCGAATTCCGCGATCCGACAGATCGGCACCCTCGTCAGAATTGGCCGGTGCTTGCTGGGACTGTTGTTCGGCAAGCAGTGCCAATCGTTGACCCCTGGGCCCAGAAGCCGCCCCGCCCGCCGCGTTGAGCGCCGCCAGGCGGGAACCCCGCCCGGCTGCACGTCCCGCGTCGGCTCGATCCGACATCTTGGCCAGTCTTCGGCTGCGGGCGTCCCCCTCCGGGCTACCCAGCAATTGCGTATCTTGGTTCAGACCCGGGACCTTGGCGGTGACCCCCCGACCAAACCCGCTTTGCAGCGCCGTCAACATGGCCGCGAACGGCTGGGCCGAATCGGTATCCACATCCGACGGTTGGCTGCGCCGCTGATCGACCGGCTGCGGCGTGGGTGTTTGGGTTGTCGGGGCGTCCACGTTCAACGCTGATCTCACGGTCTTTGACTGGTCAACAAGGTCGCCCCTTCGGGTGACATGTCTCGCATCATCCGCATGATGTCAGACATCGCTTTCTTCTGGGCGGGAGACTTGGCCGCTTCGACCATGCGCTTGGCCTTGCGCGTGGGCAAGACCAGCATCAACGAAGCCGCATCCTCTTTGGTCTTTTGCAACAGATAGAACAACCCCTCCCGCGGCTTCAAGCTGGACAGCAGGGCCATCTCCTTTTTGAACCCGTCGGTTTGCTCGGCCTTCTGCCGCAACCGGGCCTGTTCCTCCAACTGTGACGCCCGCCGTTCCAAAGCTTCGCGCTGCCGCGTCACTTCCAGACGGGCCGATGCAATCGTGGCCGATTGCTGGTTCAATTCCGCCCGGCGCCGGTCCGCCTGCAAGCGCAGCTTCTCCTCGGCTTCCTGATCGCGGTCCAATTGCGCGGCCGAACGAGCAGGCGCCGCAGTCTCGGCCGCGGGCTCTTCCGCCTCAGCCTCCTCCGCCGAATCCGGTTCCACCTCGTCTTTTTCCCCGCGCAGAATGGCCGCCACTTGCTCCACCTGTTCGCTGCCCAGCTTTCCTGCCGACACCAAGTACCCAACCAGCCCGCCGACAACCAACAGGTTGAGCAGGGCCATCAGTGCCACCAGGCGATAGGCCTTCTTCAGCACCGACATCACCCTTGGCTCCCTTCCGCCGCGTTCAAGCCACTCCACCCCGCGCCCCACCGGAAGCACCGCGCCGCCACTTCATCGGCCTCTATCCGTTCAACCCGGTCCAACGCCCGCTCGTATCGCTCCCGTTGGCGCTGCTCGAGTTTTTCCAACACCTTCTGACGCCGGCTGGCCTGGGCCAGGGCAGCCTGTTCCACGCGCAGGGTGTCCATCAAGTTCGACAGACTTCCTCGGGCATCAGCCACTTCCCAGTGCAGTTGGGTCAGGTAAACCTGATGGCGGCGAACCGCCTCCAGGTCGAAGTCCGCACGCCCTACGGCCGAACCCGCGTCCACGTGTTGACCGGCCGGCAAGCGTCGCAGCGTGTCATGCGTTTCCCGGATCAATTCATGCGTCCTGTCTAGGCGACGCTGCACACCGCCTATTTCACCCAAACGTTTGGCCACGATGCGCCGGTGTTGGTCGGCCTGTTGCTTGCGCAGCTTGCCGACGGTCTTTAGCCGGAATGTGAATCGTTTGGCCATCGCTTGCTCGAAACCCTATTCTTCCGTTAGCGCCTACCCTAGAACCAAGCGAGCCGCGAACTTCAGTTCGCGCGGACCGCATCACTCGATTCTTCGGATCAAGCTCCCGCCGCCTGGGCAGGCAGGGGCGGTTGACTCTCCAGCTTCCGGCGCAGGGCGCTCATCTCCTCGTTCAATGCCAGCAATTTGGCACGCGACTCGTCGAACCCAGCCCGCTCGGCGATGCCCTGGGCCAACAGCTCGTCGAACCGAGGCTTCATCGCAATGGCCAGGTCAAACTCCGGGTTGCTCCCGGCTGCATAAGCCCCGATGTTGACCAAGTCCTCAATGTCATTCCACACAGCCATGACCCGCCGGATGTTGGCCACCGCCTCCAAGTGCTCGGGGGTGACCAAGTCCGGCATCAACCGGGAAATACTCTCCAACACCGCCACGGCTGGGTACTGCCCCCGATTGGCCAGGTCCCGCGACAACCACACGTGCCCATCCAGCGCCCCCCGCACCGCGTCCGAAATCGGTTCGCTGATGTCGTCGCCCTCCACCAACACGGTATACAATCCGGTGATGCTGCCCCGCGACGTTCTGCCCGCCCTCTCCAGCAGCACCGGCAATTGGGCAAACACACTAGGCGGATAGCCCTTGGTCGCCGGGGGTTCGCCCGCCGCCAGACCGATCTGCCGCTGGGCCATCGCCATCCGCGTGACCGAGTCCATCAGCAACAGCACGTCCGCCCCCTGATCGCGAAAATACTCGGCCACCGCCGTCGCCAAAAAACACGCCCGCACCCGCATGACCGGCGACTCATTCGAGGTGCTCACCACCATCACCGTGCGCTCAAGCCCGTCCGGCCCCAGGTCCTTCCTCAGAAAATCGCCCACCTCCCGACCACGTTCGCCCACCAGTGCCACCACCGTGACGTCGGCTTGGGTGTTGCGGGCGATCATGCCCATCAGCACACTCTTGCCCACGCCCGTTCCGGCGAAAACACCCACACGCTGCCCGCCGCCCAGGGTCAGCATCAAGTCCAAGGCTGCGATGCCCGTGGGCAGCGCCCTGTCGATGGGGCACCTAGACATAGGCAAGGGGGCGTCCGCGAACACGGGGTACTGCGTTTCCACCGTAAACGGCCCCCGATCGTCCACCACCCGCCCCATCCCGTCGACGACCCGCCCCAGCATCTGTCGGCCAACGCCCACGTGTTGCATGTCCGCCGTCGAGACCACCGCGTCACCTTCCGTCACTCCGCGAGGGTCCGCCAGCGGCATGAGTACCGTGCGGTCGCCCGCAAAACCCACTACCTGGGCCTCGATCGGCACCGAAGCGCCCGGCTCGATCCGACACAACGTGCCCGTGGGCACCGGCAGCGACCGGGCGATGATGGTCAAGCCGGTCACCTCGCAAACCCGACCCGTCACCTTGACGGTCAGCGCCGGGGCGATCAAGGCGCGATGTCGATCAAACAGTCCCATGAACCCCAGTTCCTAGCCAAGCAAGACCGTAGCCAACTGCCCAATCTGCGTTTCCAGCCGGGCATCGATTTCCATCACGCCCGCTTCGATCACCGCGTCCCCGGGTGCCAGCGTCGCATCCTCTACAATCGAAAGGTGCGCCGCCCCATCGGCCAACTCAGTCAATTCTGAAGCGAACTGACGAAGCGTGTCAGCATCCTGTGGGTTGATCCGCACCGAAACGTTCGAGCGCTGACCCACCAGGCGCAGGGCCTGTTCCACATTGGCCCGGGCCACGCCGCTGTCCAACCGCCCGACGCCCTGGGTCACCTTCTTGGCCAATTCCACCGCAAAGACCAACACATCCCGGTTGGCCTGGATCATCAAATCGCGCTTGCGCTGTTCAATTTCCCGCAGGACCATTTCCAGTGCAGCCGCCAACTGGCCCTGTTGCGCCTCAAACCGCTCCCTAGCCTCAGCCAGGGCTTCTGTTTGACCTTGTTCTCGGCCTTGCTCGCGCCCTTTGGCTGCACCGTCGCGGTAGCCTTCCTCGCGGGCCTGCTGGAAAAGGCGCTGCCCCTCAGTCTTGGCAGCCTCGATGATCTGCCGGGCCTGACGGCGGGCCCCAGCCACTACCCTGTCCGCTTCAGCCAGATGGTCCGCCAAGTCCAGGCTGATCATCTTGTGAACCAACCGTCCGGCTTGACCCTTCTTAATGACCGTGGACATCGCGTCGCTCAAAAAGCCGGCGCGGGGCTCGCCACCCGCACCGGCTTGGGTTTCTTGACTCGCCTAGACGATCAACTCTTTCTCGCCGCCCCGGCCGGAGATGATGATCTCCCCGGCATCCTCCAGCCGGCGGACCACATCCACGATCTTCTGCTGGGCGGCTTCAACGTCGCTGACCCGCACGGGCCCCATGTACTCCATGTCTTCCTTGATGAGCTGCACCGCCCGCTCGGACATGTTCCGGAAGATCTTGTCCCGCAACTCCGGACTGGCCGTCTTGAGCGACAGCGACAACTCTTCGTTGTCCACCTCTTTGAGCACCGATTGAATGCCCTTGTCGTTGACCAGCAAAATGTCCTCGAAAACGAACATCAGGCGGCGGATTTGATCCACCAGGTCCGGATCCTCCGCCTCCATTGCTTCCAGGATGGCCTTTTCCGTGGACCGATCCGCCAGGTTGAGCATCTCGGCCACCGACTCCACGCCGCCCACCCGCTCGAAAGTCTGCGACATCAGTCCGGACAATCGTAACTCCAAACCCCGCTCCACCTCTCGAACCACTTCCGGGTTGGTCTGCTCCATGTTGGCGATGCGCGACACCACCTCGAGCTGCTTCTCGTGCGCAAGCCCGGTCAGAATGTCGCTGGCCCGCGAGGGCGGCATGAAAGACAAGATCAGCGCAATGGTCTGCGGATGCTCCTCTTGAATGAACGCCAGCAGGTTCTCCCCGTCGGTCTTGTTCAGGAACGAAAACGGCTGCTGATAGATCTGGCTGGCGATCTGCTGAATGATCCGACCGGCGTCTTCGGCGGAAAGGGCCTTTTGCAGCAGCGTCTTGGCATAGTTCAGCCCACCCTGCTGGGCATATTGGCGGGCCACCGCCAGGTGATAGAACTCCTCAACGATCGTGCCCCGCGTGCTCGAATCCACCAGGTCCAGCGAGGCAATCTCCCGGGTGACTTCTTCCACGATTTCGGGGGACAAGCGCTGCAGGATCTTGGCGGCCACGTCTTCCCTCATGGCCATCAGCAAAACAGCCACCTTGACCGGGCCGCGCATACGAGCATCCTTGCCGGTGGAACTTCCTCGAACTGCCGTGGCTTCAGCCATGGTGTCGGCGCCTTTGCCTCAATCCTGCTCAGCCCACCGCTGCAACAGCTCGGCCGCGGTATCGGGGTCTTCGTCCACCATCTTGGCGACCTGCTCGGTGTAATTCTGGAAACGCAGCGTCTGTTCGTCGACCTCCTGACCCACCAGGGCGCCCTCGGACAGCAACGCCGCGTCCATGGTTTGCACCTCGTCCGGGTCTGCAGGCGCCTCCAACTCCGGCGGCAGCATGTCGATCGATCGCCCACTCTTGCGCACCAGCATGAACATCATCAACAGCGACCCCACCGCCAAGCCGACCATCCCCACCGTGGGGGCATAGCCCGTTAAAGTCGCCACCGTGCCCTCGGCCTCTTCACCGCCGCCCGCCGCGTAAATGGGCGACTCGGCAAACTGGCCGGGATGTTCGGGGGCCAGGTCCGGGAACCAGTCCACCTGCACGGCATCTTCATCGTCGGTCTGTAGCACCCTTTTGACGGCTGCTTTGACCCGCAGCTTCTCGATGTCGATCAGTACCTTCAGGTCATCGTCCGACGGCGACGACGCCTCGGAATCCTGGGCCGAGAAAACGCTGACGAAATAGCTCCGCGGTATGTTGATCGAAGCCATGGCCCTCTTGACCACCATGGGGACCTGTTCCATCGTCTCCACTCGCGTCACGTCGCGCTTGAAGAACTCGGTGGACGATTCCTCTTTCGACGTCGAAGCTCCCCCAGCCGAGCCGGTCAGGGCTGTGCCGGTGTTGGGGCTGACTCCCGCCTCGCTCCCGGCTGAACCCGAGTTCGTCTCTTCGGTCTTGGTCGTGTCCGTCTTGGGCTCGGGGTCGGTGTAATCGGTAAGCTGCGTCCGTTTGCGAGTCGTCTCCAACTCGACGCTCACCGCCACTTTGACTCCGGGAATGTAGGCCAATTGATCGCGGATCTTATCTTCCAGGTGCTTTTCGTTCTTCTTCTTCTGCTCCAGCAGGCCGAACCCGATGTCATCCTCGGGGCCCGGGATGGTCCTGGGCCGCCCGTTGACGATCACCCTGACGTTGTGCGGCGACAGCCCCGCAACCGCCCCGCTGACCAGATTGGCCATGCCCATCACCTGACCGTGCCCCATGCTGGCACCACTGGAAGTGGACACATCCACCGACGCCGTCGGAACCAGGTTGCTGCGGGCCCCCAATTTTCTTTGCGACGAAGCGTTGATGAACACCGTCGCCCGCGAGACGGTCGGATCCTCCGCGATCACCGCAGCCAATTCGTTTTGCAGGGCGATCTGGAAGTTGCGCCGGTTGATGCTCTCGGGCTGGAACGGCGACTGGTCCTTCAGCAGGTTCTCAAAACCCAACGAAGTGTCCTGCGGCAGCCCGCCGCGGGTGAGTAGCTCTCGCTGCAACCGCCGCCTTTCGCCGGGCTTGACGAAGATGCGATCGCCGACTTCCTCAAAATCCGTTCGCATCGCCTGAAGCTGGGCCACCGCCGCCGACATCTCCTCAGCCGTCATAGGCTGGTCCAACAAGGGCACCAATCTCGGCCTGGCCGACCATTGCGTCAGCCACAGCAGCGACCCGGCAACAATCACGCCGCACAGGACGACCACCATCTGCTGGGAGCGGCTCATCATCCCGAGCTGCCGGCCCAGGCCGTGCAAAAGTTGTCGTAGCGCTTCCATGCTGGGGGATTCCTCGAGCCTCAAGGCTCCGCCTCAAGGCGTCATCTAAGCAACCAGTCCTTACACCCGCATCTGTTGAATGTCTCGATAGGCCTCTTGCAGCTTGTTGCGAACTTCCATCAACAAGTCAAAAGCAATACCCGCCTTATTAGCCGCCGCGAAGACCTCCGCCACGTTGTCCGTTTCACCGGTCAACAGTTTTTGCACGCCTGCATCCGCCTCGGTTTGCAGGCGATTGACTTCCTCAAGGTTTCGCAGCAGCAAGTCCTTGAAACTGCTTTCCTGGGTCTGCCCCGCCTGCTGGGGCGGCTGAATCTTGGCGATCGGATTGACCGGACCCAGCCCGCCGACCGAATGAATGGGATTGGCCATCAATGCGCTCTCCGTCTAACCGCCTACGCCATCAACCGCATCGCCGCAGCCGCCATGCTCTTGGTCACGTCGGTGACGGTGACGTTCGCTTCGTACGCCCGGGCAGCCGTCAAGGCGTTAATCATTTCCGTGCTGTAGTCCACGTTGGGGTAAAGCACGTACCCTTTATCAGGCCCGCTCTGGATTGCATCAGGGTGCCCCGGCTCGTAGACCTTTCTGGGCGGTGAAGAGTCCAGCATCACCTTCTGCACGTGAACACCCGGGGCGTTAGGCCCCTTGGCTGGATTGCCCGTCGCCAATAGGGCCACCCGGCGCTGGAACGGCGAGACATTGCCGTCGGCGTCTCGGGTCGCCTGCATGTTGGCGATGTTGCCCGCGATCACGTTCAAACGCGTCCGCTGGGCCATCAACGCCGACGTGCTGATATCCAAGGAACCGAACATGTTCGATCACCTACTCCTTAAAGCCGGCCGCGAATCGCCTTGCGCGTGCCGTCGAAGTACCCCTGCAACACCGTGCTGGCCATCTCGTGCATCATGGCGTTCTCAGCCAGGTCCGCCATCTGCCGTTCGATGGACAGGTTGGTCCCGTCGTGGAACAGCACGTTCTCCGCGGGCAACGTCGTCGGCGTCACCCGCAGCAACCCGTCGTCATCCTGGTGAAACTGATCGGTGCCGGCCAAATCGAACGGCTCAGCCCGGTTCTGGTGCCGGCTCAACGCATCGGCCAGCGACTTCTGAAAACGCCCCGCGTCCAATCGCTTGGTCTTGTAGTTGGGGTTGCCCCAGTTGGCGACGTTCTCGGCAATGACCCCGTGCCGCATCTGCGTATAGGCCATCGTGGCCACCAGGGCCGGCGTCGCTCCACCGTTGGTCAGCGTCGAAATGAACATCAGCCGTGTGGCATCCCCATAATCGCAACCCCTGTCACCCGAAACCCAGCGCTCCTGACCGTTATGCTTACCCTTCGCAGCCCTTCCCACCGGGCAGAAACCGTACCACGGACTCCGACCCGCCCTGCCGGGCTTGGCAACCCTCTTGGCCAACCCTCCAACACCGGCAGTTTTTGCGCCTCGGCAAGAATTGCCGACCCGAAGCGTCGTTTGGAGACCGCCATCCTCACGCGCCCACCGACACCATCTCGCCGGATCGCTCCAGGGCAGCCGCCTCCTCACGCCACTGTTTCAGCTTCATGCCCAACGTCCGCACCCCGATGCCCAGCGCCTTGGCCGTCTTGGCTCGATGCCCCCCGTGACGCGAAAGGGCCCGCTCGATCAATTGCCGTTCCGCATCTTCCAGCATCCGACCGTGACGCAGGTTGCTGAACTGCTCCGCGGGTTGAACTCCCGGCGACACCCAGCTCTCGATCATGTTCGCTTGCACCACCCCTTCGGGAAAAAGGGCCGCCGAACGCTGGCAGAGGTTTTCGAGCTCCCGGACGTTGCCGGGCCAGGCGTATTGCTGCAACAGCGCCACCGCCCCGCGTTCCATCCGGACCGGGGCCCGCCCTTCCCGCCCTGCAATGCGCCCGAAAAAATGCCGGTTCAACTCGGGAACGTCCTCGGGCCGTTCCCGCAGCGGGGGCGAAGCCACCGGCAACACGTTGAGCCGATAGTACAAGTCCGCCCGGAATCGTTTCTTGGCCACCCAATCACCCAGGTTGCGGTTCGTCGTGGCGATGACCCGCACGTCCGCACGCCGAGTCACGCTGCTGCCCACCCGCTCGAACTCGCCCTCCTGTAACACGCGCAACAACTTGGCCTGCAGCGGCAACGCCATTTCCGATATCTCGTCCAGCAGCAACGTGCCCCCGTCAGCCAATTCGAACCGACCCTTGCGCAGGCGATCCGCCCCCGTAAACGCCCCCCGCTCGTGTCCGAACAGCTCACTTTCCAACAGGTTGGCCGACAACGCGGCGCAGTTCAGACACAACAAGGGACGCGATGCCCGCCGAGACTGGGCGTGAATCGAGCGGGCGATCAACTCCTTGCCCGTGCCCGATTCACCGGTGACCAACACGGTCGCTTCGCTGGCTGCCACCCGCCCGATGCGATCTCTTAGCCTTTGCATCACCGGGCTGCTCCCCACAATAGGCCTGTCTCCGTGTAAGTCCGTGATCGAGGCCCGCAGGGCCTCGTTCTCCCGGGTCAGACGGCTGTGTTGCAGGGCCTTTTCCACCACCGCCACCAGCGTGTCCGCCTCGAACGGCTTCTGGATATAATCCGACGCCCCCAGCTTCATGGCCTCAACCGCCGAGTTCACCGTGCCGAACGCCGTCATCACGATCACCGGGACATCGCACTTGGCCTCCCGCAAACTTCTCGCCAGCGACACGCCGTCCATCCGCGGCATCTTCAAGTCCGTGATGATCAGATCGAAAGACCCACTCTTGATCGCATCGCGGGCCTCAACCGGGTCGGCGAAGGTGACCACCTCATGGTCCTCCCTGGCCAGCGCGTGGGCCAGCGAATCACGAATAAACTCTTTGTCGTCAACCACACAGATCCGGGCCATCCGTCCTTCTCCTTAAGCGACCGCCGCCTGGGCCGCCGAATCAACCGCCTGCAACGTCATCTCGAACAAAGCGCCCCCGCCGGGTCGGTCCGACACCCGAACCCCACCGCCATGGCTCTCGGCGATGCGGTGGACAATGGCCAACCCCAATCCCGTCCCCGAGTCCCGGCCGGTATAGAACGGATCAAACACCCGCTGGCGAAGTTCGGCCGGCACGCCCGGTCCGTCGTCAGCCACTGTCAACCCCACCCCTCCACCGGCCGCCGGCTGGCAATCCAGCCAAACCTGACCCCCCTCATCCACAGCCTCCAACGCGTTGAACACCAGGTTCAACAGCGCCCGGCAAAGCTGCACGGCATGGGCCTGCACCCGAACTCGAAACCGGGCCGGCTCAACGTGAATGACGGCCGCCCGGGCCTTTTGCTGCGGGCCCGCCAACTCCAAAACCTCTTCCACCACCGCCCAAAGGTCCACCGGCTCCAGTCGGCCCTCGACCTCACCCGCGAACGCCAGGATGTCCCCCACGATGCCGTCCAGGCTTCGCACCCCGTGGGAAATCTTGACCGCCAATTCCTGCGACGAAGGCCGATCCGACAAATCATCCTCCAACATCGAAGCAAACAACTGAATCCCAGCCAGCGGATTGCGAATCTCATGGGCCACGCCCGCCGCCATCTCTCCCAACGACGCCAGGCGTTGCTTGCGGGCCAACTCGCGGTTCTTTTCCTCTAACTGCTCCCGCAAGCGCATGACCTGCAAAGTCAGATGATCGTGGGCCTGCTTAAGCCGTTCGGTCACCTCGTTGTACGACGAGATGATGGCCGTGAACTCCTGCTCTCGGCTCGATAGCGGCGACGGGGCCGTGGCCAGGGTCATGATGATTGATCGATCCGGTCCGGGCCCGACCCGCCGGCCGTCGCGGCATAGGCCGAAACCGCCCGCTGCGTATTCCGATGCGTTCGCAACATTCCCGCGGTCTGCGTTCGCCGCGACGACAAGAGCCGGGCATCCTCTTCGTCCAGCTTGATGATCTCACCCAACAAACCGTTCACCTCCGCAATAATCTCCTCAGCTTCGAGGCGATACCCCGGGTCCAATTGCCCCCGGGTCTGGCTCCACCGCTCCCGATGGGGGGCCAATTCGCGCCCCACTTGCAGCAGCGATTCGGTCAGCTTCTGGCGGTCGCACAGCAGCGACAGCAACGGGCTCGAATCGCCCTCATGAATCAAGTGACGCTGCCGGTCAGCCAAGCGCCTCAGGTTGCGATACAGCCCCCGCTGGCGCCGCAACAGATCCAAGACCCGCCGGGCTGACCCGCCCGCTGATTCAACATTCTGTTCCGTAGTCTTCACCGTCCTGGCCGCCTTTCATGAAGCCGCCCAACAAACCCGACGGGCCGCCGGATCAAAACCTGCGCCCCGCTCAAAACAACTCCGCCCGATTCAACCAACGAAAATACTGTTCCCATTCTTCGCGGCCCCCGGTCAGGGCCGGGTCGCCAAAGCCGGTTTGGGCCATCGTGCTCAACAGGTATTCCGCACGTCGCAGCGCCGCCCGGGCGTCTCGGGGCTTGCCCAGGCGGGAATGACAGTTAATAATCTGCGTGTAGGCCGCCAGTGCCGACGGGGAATCGCGATAAATCCATGCCGCCCGCTCGTATTTCTGCAGGGCCAGCTCGTATCGGCCCAACTCGTACCAGCAGTCCGCCTCATAAAGCCGGGCATACCGCAGGTGCAGGGATTGCAATTCTGAAAGGTCCGACTCGTCCCCATCCTCAAACTTTTCCACCAACTGCCCGAACAACTTAGCCGCCAATCCAATGCGGCGACTGGACTCAGCCACCAACCGGTCCCGCTCACCCACAAACTTCGGGTCCGACAGATCCTGCCGCAGCCCCAGGCCGCTCTGGCGATACGCGTCGGCCAACAGGAACTCCGCCCGCAGCGAACGATGGTCCTCCGGATAACGTTGTTTCGCCTCCGACAACAGCGGGATCGCGTCCTCGAATCGCCCCGTACGCGACATCAAATCGCCCAGCAGGAACAGCGCGTCGGCGAACTCCGGCGCCTGCGGCGTGAAAATCGGCGAATCGTCCAGGATCAATCGCAGCGTCTTTTCCGCCTGGTCAAAATAGTCTCCACCCAGAGCGATGAAACAGGTCGCCAACGGAATCAGCCCGCTGCCCGCATCGGGCGTCCGGGCGAATCGAGATAGATTCTCCTGATACGCTTCCACTGCTTCGGCATATCGCCCCAGGGCCTGATACGATTGACCCAACCGATGCAGCGCCCGCGGCGCCAAATTGCTCCCGGGGCGCCGTCGCACAAAACTCGATAGCACCTCGATGGTCCGTTCCTGATCGCCCGCCTCGTCCAACAGCTCTGCCGCCCGCCACGTGGCCGACGCCGAACGGGCCTCCCTCAACGTGTTGATCCGGGCAACCTCCAGGAAGGCGTCCGCCGCACTCGAAAACATGCCCGACGACCGCAATGCCAGGTCCTTAGCCCGTTGCCCCTGCGACGGGTGACCGGCCGCTTCATCCGCCTGATCGCGCCATTGGCCCGCCAACAACGCCCGCCAGGTCCCCAACCGCTCCAGGTACCCCGTCAACCGATCGACCTGCTCCCCATCCACCAGCCCAGCCGCCGGCTCCAGAAACGCCAACGCCGGC
Organism: Phycisphaerae bacterium; assembly: GCA_046754265.1. Taxonomy (GTDB): domain Bacteria; phylum Planctomycetota; class Phycisphaerae; order UBA1845; family UBA1845; genus OFTM209. Next base: position 1,625 of record JBHHVM010000033.1, on the reverse strand, counting down.
TCGAATTCGCCCAGGCTACGCAGCCCGTCAGCCACCACCGACATGGCCAATCGCACCGCGTCCCGGTTCACCAGGTCCGAGTCTTCGTAATCGGGCAAAGCCGCGATCACCACATTGAACTGCTCCAGTGACTCGGGATATCGTTCCAAAATGGCCAAGGCCTCAGCCATGCCCAGGTGACTGGCATCGACGTACACCCCGCCGGTGTGCGAAGACACCACGTCCCGAAAGAACGACAGCGCCTCCTCAGGCCGTTGCGGACCGTCATCGAACAACACCACCCGCCCCAACAGCCAGCCCGACATGGCGTGAACCTCGTCGCGCAGCACTAACCTATTGCGCAGGTCCCGCAGCGCCGCCTCAGCCTCATCGAGTCGCGACGCCTTATACAACGCCAAGCCCCGCAGATACCCAAAACGATGGGCCACCGGCGCCGCCTCATAAATCGGGGCCAATCGATCCAGCAGCGCCAACGCCTCCTCCGCTTCACCTCGCCGGGTCAGCAGATCAATCTTGGCATCCACCGCCCAATAGAGCATGTCCAGCCGCTCGGTCGACAGATCGATCAACTCATCCAGCGCCGCCTCGCGCTGCCCCTGCCCCACCCCGGCAAGCACCATCAATTCGACAATGCGCTTCTTGAAGTCCAACCGCCGCGGGGACTCAGCCACCGCAGCTTGTTCGTACGCAGCCATGGCCCGGTCCCAACTGCCCAGCCATTCGTACGCCCGGGCCCGGTTGCGATGGTCCACCCAACCAAACTGCTGGGCTGCATTGCTGGCGAGGTCGTAGGCCTCCAACACTTGGCGCCCCGTGTCCGGGTCCCGCGCATCCTGCGCCTGGGCCTTCAACGCCAAAGCCCGGGCCCGCTGCAAATACACCGGCCCCACGTTGACTTCCGGTCGCTCACGTTGAAGGTACGCCAACAATTGATCCGCATCCGACAGCGCCAGGTCGTACATGCGACCGTCAATCGCAGCCGAAATACGTTCGAGAAGTGTATCCAGGGGAACCCGCCCCTGGGGCGGTTTGATTTGCACCAGGCCAGCCACCAGCAAACCGACCGACACCGCCAGCAAGGGAATCTGCCACTTGCCGGCCAACCGATCGCGAATCCGTGCCACTGGGGCCTGCCCGCTCATCCTGAGCCTTCCAATGCGCCGGGGATCCTCCTGATCCCGAGACTCTCAGACCTTCGGCAAACCCGCGCCAACCACTTGACCGCAAAAAACCCTCAAGTTTTCCAGCCCACCCGACCCAATGCGCACCTCCCGCGCCCACTTTTCAACCCGGATATCAGCCCTAGGAATTGACGTAACCTCCTACCAGCAAGATAGGTGGCCCAATCCTCCAGTCCGAACACTGTCCGCGCCAACACCGATGGCAGCGTTGAAACGCCCACGCGCTCAGCAAGTCCAGCCATCCCTGCTTCACCCCCATGGCTTGCAAACTTGCCGGACCGCCGGTATCTGTGCCGCGATGCGATGGACCCAATACTTCATTCCGACCACCAAAGAAGTCCCTGCCGACGCCGTGGTGCCGTCCCACCAGCTCATGATCCGCGCCGGGATGATCCGCCAGATCACAGCCGGGGCCTACGCTTACCTGCCGCTGGGCCACCGCGT